>NZ_JBFTRB010000007.1:0-240311 GCF_056399305.1 Arthrobacter sp. 01N444 | reverse complement strand
GGTACGCGGCGGCCCGGGCCGCGGCGACCAGGGACCGGTCACCGGCCCCGGCGAACGTCCCGGCGTCGGCGGCGAGGTCGGCGTCGACGGCGGCCCGGTCCGCGGCGCTCAGGCACGCGGTTTCGCGCACGAGCAGGGTGGCGCGCCAATCGTTGAGCTGCCCGGTCTGCAGGGCGGTAAGGGTGTGCGGCATCTCGGTGACGAGGGCTTTGGCCAGGCCCAGGAGCCGGCCGCCCCTGGCCGGGGATTCGCGCCGGGCCAGGGCGATCTGCGCACCGACCCCGGCGCCAAGCCTCTCGGCCGGGACCCCGAGCCGGCCTTGTTCGCGGCGCTGGAGCAGGTCGAAGGCCACGGCGAGCCGGGCCTGTTCCGCGGACGCGGCGGACTTCCAGTCCTCCAGTTCCCGGATCCGGTCAATGATCCCGGCACTGTCCGTGGGCGGACAGCCTAAGCCCACCGGCCCGGCGTCCAGCCGGCCCGCCACCTCCGCGGAGGCCGCCTCCGCGGTGCCCGGAATGGTGGCCGCGCCGCTCCCGGCGCGGCTTAAGCCACCGTCGCCGTATCCTGCCGGAGCCACTTCGGGCCCCTGATTGCCGTCCATGAATCCAGTGTTTCAGAGACCCCCGACAATAACGCGCCTGTACTCCTCAGCCGAAGCTAGGCGTCACGGATTGCCGGCGGACTCAGCGGTTGCGGTAGTAGTCCTTCCAGACCAGGCGATGGAGGGGGATCACCCGCGGCAGCGACCGTAGTCCGGGGATGAACGGCAGCAGGGCCAGCAACGCCGTCAGCACGAACATCGTGACGACGACGAGGGCATCGGCATTAGGCGAGCTCTTGAACGGTTCCACTTGGTAAAGGAGCGAGAAGAGCCACAACCAGGACTGCCCAGGCGTATCGCCGGTTTCGTTCATCACGCCCCACTGATCCCCGGAGAGGTGTTGGCTGGCCGCAAGATCCGGGAAGTAGCCGCCGTCGCCCAAAAATAGGAGGCCGCGCGTGTAGTCCATGTTGTAGAAGTTTCCGCCGCTTTGCAGCACGCCGTCCAGACTGCCTTGGCGCGCCATCTCCAGCAGCGCTCCGGTCAGTGCAGGGACCGGGCCATAGTCGCCGTCGCCCACCTGGGCCGGGTCGTTATCCGGCGCAGCGGCAAGGGCGTCCGAATAGGCAGCTGCCCAGGCTGAGCGCTGCTGATCCGTGGCGGCCGTCCAGCTCGCCAGCTCTGCCGGCGGCGACGGCAGCGTCGCCAGCGGGGCGATCACGAAGTCATTGGCGGTATCAACCGGGAGGCGAACGCCGGAGAGGCTTTGAAGGTCCACGGGGCCGATCTTCTGCGTCGCGTCCGGGGTCGAGTTGTAGGGCGGCCCGTATCCGGCAGTATCGCTGGTGCCGGCCAGTTCCTTTGCAGCGGTGCCAACGAAATCCGCCGGGGCGGCCGTGGCCCACGCCTTGAGGCTCACGCTGGGCTCATCAGGGGACCCGAAGATGGCGGACACACCGAGCACGAGCAGGCCGACCACCACAACGCCGATGATCAGTTCCTTGATGAGGTCATATTCGCGGACGCTGCCCGTCCAGGGCCGGCTGGCAACGTCGTCTGCCTTCCGCCAGGAGGTACTACTGTTTTTTCTGGTCATTGCACTGCGCCCCCGGATTCTGTGCCCCTGGGTTCGGAGGCCTCCGGAGGTTCGGTGGCCTCCGGAGGTTCGGTGGCCTCCGGGCGGTTGTGAAGCAGCTGGGCGTCGGACTCCGCGGCATCCAGTGGAGGTGCAACGCCGTGGACCCGGACCAGCAGGACGTGCAGGACCACCACAGCGCCCACGGCCAAGGGCAGCAGCGTGACGTGCCAGGTGAAGAGCTGACCGACGTTGGCCACATTGAACCAAGCGCCTACTCCGACCGCGTTCAGCGCATCCTTCGCTTCAAAGGCAATCCACTGCGAATCGAAGTTCGTCTGGAGCAGATACCCGGTGAAGGCCGCCACGATGGAAACGACAAAGGAGATCACGCCGGTGATCCAGGTCAGCACCCGGCCCCCGCGCCAGGCCGCCATCCAGAATTTCAGCCACAGGTGCACCACCATGAAGATGAAGAAGAACTCCACGCTCCACAAATGCGTGCTGTTGACGAAACTCCCCAGCGAGGACACGTGATACCACTGGGGTCCGTTCAGTCCCAGCACGATCCCGGAAACGATGATCCACAGCAGGGACGCGATGGCCCCCATGCCGAATACGTACGCCCAGGATGCCACGAAGCTTGGCTGGTCCTCGGGCAAGAGTTTGTCCGGCGGAAGCTTCCTCAGGAGCCACCGGCGGGCCCTGCCGGTCAAGGTGCGGGCGTCTGTTTCATCGACCTGCGCACCGTGTCCCGGTGTTGCGGGGGCAGTCATTTCCGCCGCTTCCCTCCGGGAAAAGGCAGGACCAAGGCCAGGACGAACAAGATGATCATCACGACGATCACGATCAGGTTTCCGGATTGGATGGTGAAGCCGTCCCAGCCAAAATATGTTCCATCACCAACCATGCCAACGCTTGCCACGAGCCATCCAGACATGAGCTGCTCGATTCTTTTAAGGATGCCGGTTCAACTCCACCACTGTCACGTATCCGCAGACAGGGTCTTCTGCCCCGTTTAGGCGCCCTTCCGGGACCCCGTGTTGCTGTGCTGCGGTGGATTAGGCTGGAGCCGTGACCCGCCTCATTCTTGCCTCCCAGTCCCCCGCCCGCACCAAGCTGCTCCACAACGCCGGCATCGCCCACGAGGTCCTCGTCTCGGACGTGGATGAGGACGCCGTGCAGGCCCGCTACGGCGTGACGGATCCGCATGACACGGCCCTGTTGCTTGCCCGGGCCAAGGCAGAGGCCGTCGCGTCCCTGCCCGAGGCGGACGGCGCAATCGTGATCGGCTGCGACTCGGTCTTCGAGTTCGACGGCGAGGCCCACGGAAAGCCCTACACGGCCGACGTCGCCCGGGAGCGTATGCTCCGCATGAGCGGCAGCATGGGCGTCCTGCACACCGGCCACTGGCTCGTGGACTGCCGCGACACGGCCGTCGCAGACGCTGACACAGACGCAGACGCAGACACCAACGACGACACAGACGGCGACGACGGCGCGCGCGGCACCGGCGCCACCCTGGGCTCGGTGTCCTCGGCCGAGGTCCACTTCATGGAGATGAGCGCTGACGAAATCGAAACCTACATCGCCACCGGCGAGCCGCTCCAGTGCGCCGGCTCCTTCACGATCGACGGCTACGGCGGGGCGTTCATCCGCAAGGTCGACGGCGATCCCCACACCGTCGTCGGGCTCTCCATCTCCACCCTGCGTGCCCTGCTCGGCCAGGCGAATGTGGGCATCACCGAGCTTTGGACCGGCGGGGCTGTGGACCCGGCGGACGTCCGCGCCGAGTAACGACGGAATGCGTGGCGGAGTGAGCCAATTCGCCACCCTTTGTGGCAACCCTACAAAGGAAGGGCCGTATACGCGCGGAATCCGCAAGTAATATCGGCGGAACCCTCAAAACCGCGCTAGGCTCCCTGAAGGAAAGAAGGAGACGCCTTGTCAGCAAATTCGGAGCAGTCCGCACCCACCGTGCCGGGATCAACGCAGTCATCTACAGCCGCGGGCATCCGCCGGCTGACCAAGGTGCTGATCGCCAACCGCGGAGAAATTGCGGTGCGCATCATCCGCGCCGCCCGCGATGAAGGCATCGCGTCGGTGGCGGTCTACGCGGACCCCGATCGCGACGCGCTGCACGCCCGGCTCGCGGACGAGGCCTACGCGCTCGGTGGCAACACCGCCGCGGAGTCCTACTTGGTGATGGACAAGATCATCGACGTCGCCCGCCAGTCCGGCGCGGACGCCATCCACCCCGGGTACGGGTTCCTGGCCGAGAACGCCGAGTTCGCCGCCAAGGTGATCGATGCCGGCATTACGTGGATCGGCCCCTCCCCCGCAGCGATCTCTGCCCTGGGCGACAAGGTCCAGGCCCGCCACATTGCCGAGAAGGTTGGCGCCCCGCAGGTCCCCGGCACCGCCGACCCGGTCGAATCCGCCGAGGAAATCCTCGACTTCGTGGACAAGTTCGGCCTGCCCGTCGCCATCAAGGCGGCCTTCGGCGGCGGCGGACGCGGCATCAAGGTGGCCCGCACCCGCGAAGAAATCCCCGAACTCTTCGAATCCGCCGTGCGCGAGGCCACCGCCGCCTTCGGCCGCGGCGAGTGCTTCATTGAGCGCTTCCTGGACGCCCCGCGCCACGTCGAGACCCAGTGCCTGGCCGACGCCCACGGCAACGTCGTGGTGGTCTCCACCCGCGACTGCTCGCTCCAGCGCCGGAACCAGAAACTCGTCGAGGAAGCCCCGGCCCCGTTCCTCACCGAGGAACAGAACCGCCGGCTCTACGAATCCTCCAAGGCCATCCTCAAGGAGGCGGGCTACCTCGGCGCAGGCACCTGCGAATTCCTCGTCGGCCAGGACGGCACCATCTCCTTCCTCGAGGTCAACACCCGCCTTCAGGTGGAGCACTGCGTTTCCGAGGAAGTCACCGGGATCGACCTCGTCCGCGAACAGTTCCGGCTGGCCCGCGGCGAGGAGCTCGGCTACGGCGACCCGGAAGTCCGCGGCCACTCGATCGAATTCCGCATCACCGGCGAGGACCCGGGCCGGAACTTCATGCCCGCCCCCGGCACCATCACGGTACTGAAAAACCCCACCGGTCCCGGTATCCGCGTCGATTCCGGCGTGGAGCAGGGCGATGTCATCAGCGGCAACTTCGACTCCATGCTCTCGAAGCTGATCGTCACCGGCGCCACCCGCGCCCAGGCCCTGCAGCGCTCCCGGCGGGCACTGGAGGAAATGGTGGTGGAGGGCATCCCCACCGTCATCCCGTTCGACCTCGCGGTGGTTTCCAATCCCGATTTCGCACCGGCCGAAGGCCCCTTCAAGGTCCACACCCGCTGGATCGAGACGGCCTTCGTCAATGACATTCCGGCCTGGACCCCGACCGGCACCGAGGCTGAAGCGGCCGACGCCGGTGACCGCCAGCGCGTCGTCGTCGAGGTCGGCGGAAAGCGCCTGGAAGTCGTGCTGCCGGCGTCGCTGGGCTCAGTCGGCAACGCCGCAGGCGCAAAGCCGGCCAAGGCCAAGAAGCGCTCCCGGGGTGGCGGCGCACCCGCGGCCGCGAGCGGCAACGCCCTGACCTCCCCCATGCAGGGGACCATCGTGAAGGTGGCCGTCGCCGAGGGTGACACGGTCGCCGAGGGCGATCTCGTCGTCGTGCTCGAGGCGATGAAGATGGAACAGCCGCTCACCGCCCACCGCGCCGGCATCGTCATCGGCCTCGCCGCAGCGGCCGGCGAGACCGTGTCCGCCGGCGCCATCATCGCCATGATCGAGGACGGCGCCGCGGAGTAAGCGGCTCACGGTACGGCGACGGCGGACGGCCGGCGCCGCTGCCGGTTGCGGGCGCGCCTCTGGCGCGTCCGCAACCGGCCAGTAGAGACTTGGAGTGTGAAGCCATTCCTGCTCCTCGCCTCGCGCGCGGAGGACACCGCCGCCGAGGACGAATACCGCGCCTACCTTCGCTACTGCGGCCTCCGGCCCGAGCAGCTCCACCGCATCCGGATGGAAGCCGCCCCGCTGCCAACGCTTGAGTTGTCCGACTATTCGGGCGTCATTGTGGGCGGCAGTCCCTTTACGTCCAGCGACCCGGCCGAGCACAAGAGCGCCACCCAGCACCGGGTGGAGCGCGAACTCGCCGGGCTGCTGGACAGGATCGTGGCCGAGGACTTCCCGTTCCTCGGCGCCTGCTACGGCGTCGGCACCCTCGGACTGCACCAGGGCGCCGTGATCGACCGGACGTACGGTGAAGGGCTCGGCGGCGTCACCATCAAACTGACGGCGGAGGGGCTGCAGGATCCCCTCCTGCGCGGGCTGCCGGAGAGCTTTACGGCGTTCACCGGCCACAAGGAAGCCTGCACCGTCCTGCCCTCCCATGCGGTGCTGCTGGCCAGCTCGGCCGCCTGCCCGGTGCACATGTTCCGGATCAAGACCAACCTGTACGCGACGCAGTTCCACCCCGAGCTCGATGCTGAAGGGCTCGTCACCAGGATCGATATCTACCGCCATGCCGGCTACTTCCCGCCGGAATCGGCCGAAATGCTCATGGATGACGCCCGGCAGTTCACTGCGACAGAACCGATGAAGATCCTGCGGAACTTTGTGGAGCGCTACGCGAGCTGAGCCCCGCCAACGCTGAAGCCTGGCCCCGCAGCCCCGCAAAACGCAGAAGCCCGGTGTGTTCAATGAACACACCGGGCTTCCTCTGTCAGGAAAGAGGGCCGGACGTCAGGCTACGTTGTTGGTGTAGTCGAGGTCCCGGGTTTCCTTGCTCACGAACAGGGCGATCAGCGTCAGCACCGCCATGGCGGCGAGGTAGACACCCACCAGCACGGTGCTGCCACCGGCCAGTTCCCAGAGCCAGACGGCGATGAACGGAGCCACGGCAGCGCCCAGGATGCTGGAGACGTTGTAGCTGATGGCGGAGCCGGTGTAGCGGACATTGCCCGGGAACAACTCCGGCAGGAGCGCACCCATGGGACCGAACGTCAGGCCCATGAGCGAGAAGCCGATGATCAGCAACGCCATGGCGCCCACGAATCCGGCGCTGAACAGCGGAACGAACAGCAGGCCGAAGGCGAGGATGCCGAAAGTTACAACAATCAGCATCTTGCGGCGGCCGAATTTTTCGGCCAGCGGGCCGGAGACCAGCGTGAAGATACCGAAGAATACGACACCGGCGATCAGCATCCAGAGGAAATCGTTCCGGCTGTAGCCCAGGCCCGGGACGAACGCAGCGGCAGCGGCCTCGGTCATCGGCTTGCCGGCCTTTTCGGCGGCGGCCTTCGCCGTGTCCAGGCTGGACGCCCGGGTGCCGTAGGTCAGCGTGAACGTGGTCATCAGGTAGAAGAGCACGTAGGTGGCGAGCATGATGAACGTGCCCAGGATCAGCGGGCGCCAGCTGGTCTTGAAGACCCGTGCCAGCGGCAGCTTGGCAACCTCATTGGATTCGAGGACCTTGGTGAAAGCGGGGGTTTCGATCAGCTTGAGCCGAACATAGAGGCCGATGATGACCATGACGGCACTAAGCAGGAACGGCACCCGCCAACCCCATTCCATGAAGGCCTCCGGAGTCAGGGTGTAGCTGAAGACCAGGAAGATCACGTTGGCGATGATGAAGCCGATCGGGGCCCCCAGTTGCGGGAACGTGCCGTAGATGGCCCGCTTGTTCGACGGGGCGTTTTCGGTCGCCAGCAGCGCCGCACCGCTCCATTCGCCGCCGAGGGCCAGGCCCTGGCAGAAGCGCAGGACCACGAGGAGTGCCGGGGCCAGGAAGGTCCAGCCAGGGACGGTTGCCGTCGGCAGGCAGCCGATCAGGAAGGTGGCAATGCCCATGGTCAGCAGCGAGGCCACGAGCGTGCCCTTGCGGCCGAACTTGTCACCGAAGTGGCCGAAGATGACCGAGCCGAGCGGGCGGGCGATGAAGGCGACGCCGAACACGGCGAAGGATGCCAGCAGCTGGGTCGTCTCGTTCTGCCCGGGGAAGAAGAGCTTCGGGAAAACGAGCACGGCCGCAGTGGCGTAAACGTAGAAGTCATAGAACTCGACGGTGGTACCGATCAGGCTGGCGACAATCACGCGGCCGCGCGAATTCACCTGCTTGGTGGACCCATGCTCCGCGGAGGTGGCAGTGGATGACATGTAGTAACGCTTTCATGAAGACCGGTCGGATATTTCCCCAAGAGCCCGATGCCCGGGACCGCCGGCTAGGGATTCGTATACGTCTGATAATAGTTCCCACCGTCCAGTCAATGGACAAATAGTCCGCTATTTGGACTTCGTGTCGTTGTCTCACGTGGTGGTCGTCACACCTATTCTCACACCGTCATAAAAGCCCCGATAGGCAAAAGTCACAGCGCGTTAATAAACCGCGTCCGTCCCGGAAACGCGGCGTCCCTACCTTTGAAGGACATCACCCCCCAAGGAGGTCTCCCAAGTGACTGCTGAACGCACCGCCGAAATCGGCACCGCAGAGGTCGGCGCCGCCAGTACCGGCGGCACCCTTACCCTCGACCACCGGCCCGGCCGCTGGATCGCCAACTGGGATGCGGAAAACAAGGAGCAGTGGGAGTCGGCCGGCCGCTCGATCGCCCGGCGCAACCTGAACTGGTCCATCTTCGCCGAGTTCCTGGGCTTCGTGGTCTGGCAGCTGTGGTCGATCGTGGTGGTCCAGCTTCCCTCCGCCGGCTTCAAATTCTCTACCAACGAGATCTTCTGGCTGATCTCCATGCCAAGCCTCGTCGGCGCCACGCTCCGGATCCCCTACACGTTCATGGTTCCCCGCTTCGGCGGCCGCAACTGGACCATCGTGTCCGCCCTGTTGCTGCTGATCCCCACGATCGGCCTGGGCCTGTGCGTCGCCAACCCGGCCACCCCGTTCGGCGTCATGCTGTTCGTGGCCGCGCTGGCCGGCTTCGGCGGCGGCAACTTCGCCAGCTCGATGGCGAACATCACCTTCTTCTACCCCGCACGGGAAAAGGGCTGGGCCCTGGGCCTGAACGCCGCCGGCGGAAACCTCGGTGCCGCCGTCGCACAGCTGGCCGTGCCGATCGCCATCACCCTGCTGGCAGCCGGCACCGTGAACCTGCCCGTCGCAGGGTTCATGTGGGTTCCGCTGATCCTGCTGGCAGCCTTTGGTGCCTGGAAGTACATGAACAACCTCACCAGCGCCAAGGGCGACGTCGCAGGTTCGCTGGCCGCGGTCAAAGAGCCGCACCTGTGGATCATGGCGCTGCTGTACATCGGCACCTTC
The DNA here is from genome assembly GCF_056399305.1 of Arthrobacter sp. 01N444. NCBI lineage: Bacteria > Bacillati > Actinomycetota > Actinomycetes > Micrococcales > Micrococcaceae > Arthrobacter > Arthrobacter sp. 01N444. Next base: position 231,440 of record NZ_JBFTRB010000007.1, on the reverse strand, counting down.
GGCTCCTTCATCGGCTTCGCCGGCGTCTTCCCCAAGCTCATCAAGGACTACTTCCCGGCATTTTCCTCCATCTCCGTCGGCACCGTGGCCCTGTCCCTGGCCTTCCTCGGCCCGCTGGTCGGCTCCCTGGCCCGCCCGTACGGCGGACGCATGGCAGACCGGATGGGCGGGGCCCGCATGACCGTCGCCGCCTTCGCCGCCATGGCCGTCATCACCCTCACCATGCTCTGGACCCTGCCGCTGAAGAACTTCTGGCTCTTCCTCTTCCTGTTCCTGCTCCTCTTCACTGCCAGCGGCTTCGGAAACGGCGCCACCTACCGCATGATCCCGATCATCTTCGCCACCTCCAGCCGGGCCGCCCGCGCCGGGGCCAGCACGCACACCACCCAGCGGCTCGCGTCCTCGGCCCTCGGCCTGATCTCGGCCATCGGCGCCTACGGCGGATTCATCATCCCCCAGGTCCTCAACGCCTCCAACACCGCCAGCGGTTCCTACACCTCGGCGTTCTACGGCTTCGTGGGGGCCTATGTGCTGATGCTGGTGGTCTGCTGGTTCTGCTACATCCGCAACGCCAACCGAAATGCGATGGGACACGTCTAACATGACCAAAAGCGCCGACACGCACTGCCCTTACTGCGCTCTGCAGTGCGCCATGACGCTCACATCTCCAGCGGCTCTGACCCCGGCTGTCCAGCCGGGGTCAGACCCCGTAGACGCTGCACCGGGCCCCGCCACTACCCCAACGTCCGCGCCGCTCCTGACAGTCGCCGGACGGGACTTCCCCACCAACCGCGGCGGCTTGTGCCGCAAGGGCTGGACCTCCGCCTCGTTGCTGGACCACCCGGGCCGCGTCACGGAGCCCCTGCTGAAGGGCGCCGACGGCGTCCACCACCCGGTCAGCTGGGACGAGGCCCTCATGCGGATCGTCTCCGCCGTAAAGCAGGCCCGCCTCGAGCACGGGGCTGACGCCGTCGGCGTGTTTGGCGGCGGCGGCCTCACCAATGAGAAGGCCTACCAGCTGGGCAAGTTCGCCAGGCTGGCTTTGGGCACCTCACGGATCGACTACAACGGGCGGTTCTGCATGTCCTCGGCCGCCGCGGCCGGCATGCGCGCCTTCGGCCTGGACCGCGGGCTCCCGTTCCCGCTCGCGGACCTCGACACCGCCAGCACCATCCTGATGCTCGGCTCCAACGTTGCCGAGACCATGCCGCCCTTCGTCCAGCACCTCCAGGGGGCGCGCGACGCCGGCGGCCTGATCGTCGTCGACCCCCGGCGCTCCGCCACCGCCGCCTTCACCTCCGACGGCGGCGGGCTGCACCTGCAGCCGCTGCCCGGCACCGACCTCGCCCTGCTCCTGGGCATCTCCCACGCGGTGATCCACGAGGGCCTCGCGGACGCGCGATACATCGCGGACCGGACCACGGGTTATGACGCCGTGGTCCGCAGCGTCGGAAGCTTTTGGCCCGAACGGGTCCAGTCGATCACCGGCGTCCCCGCCGGGCTGATCCGTGAAACCGCCCGGCGGCTGGCCGACGGCGCCGGCAAGGGCGGCAGCTACATCCTCACCGGCCGCGGCGTCGAACAGCACGTGGACGGCACTGACACCGCCACGGCCGCCATTAACCTCTCCCTCCTGCTGGGCCTGCCGGGCTCCGCGCGCAGCGGCTACGGCACGCTCACCGGCCAGGGCAACGGCCAGGGCGGCCGCGAACACGGCCAGAAGGCGGACCAGCTCCCCGGCTACCGGAAGATCACCGATCCCGCCGCCCGCGCCCACATGGCCAGGGTCTGGGGCGTGCCCGAACCCCTGATTCCCGGCCCCGGCCTTCCCGCCGTCGAACTGCTCAAGTCGCTGGGACAGCCCGACGGCGTCCGGTGCCTCTTCGTGCACGGCGCCAACGTGGCGGTGTCCGCGCCGGATGCGAATGCCGTGATCGCGGGCCTGCGCAGCCTGGACTTCCTGGTGGTGTGCGACTTCTTCCTCTCCGAGACCGCCGCCGAGGCGGACCTGGTCCTGCCGGTGACCCAGTGGGCCGAGGAAGAAGGAACCCTCACCAACCTCGAGGGCCGCGTGCTCCGCCGCCGCCGGGCCCTCACTCCCCCGCCCGGTGTCCGCAGCGAGCTGTGGATCATGACCCGGCTGGCCGAAATGCTGCACGCGCCGTCCACCTTCAGCGAGGATCCGGAAACAGTGTTCGAGGAGCTCCGGCTCGCGTCCTCCGGCGGCCTGGCCGACTACTCCGGGATCGACTACGCCATGCTGGACCGCGGCGAGGCCGCCTACTGGCCCTACCCCGCCGGGAGCGCGGGCACGCCGCGGCTCTTCCTGGACGCCTTCGCCCATGCGGGCGGCCGGGCAGTGTTCACGCCGGTGACGCCCCGGCGTCGTTCTACTTCTGCGGGCGTCCCGTCCGCGGCGGACCGCCGGGAGGACCAGCGGGCCGACCGGGCCGGCGACGATCGTCCCGGCACGCCGATGACCCTTATTACCGGCCGCCTGATGGAGCACTACCAGTCCGGCGCGCAGACCCGCCGGGTGGCCGCCCTGGCCGAGGCACAGCCGGAGGCGCGGCTCCAGCTCCACCCCGCCGCGGCTGCCGCCCAGGGCATCGCCGACGGCGACTACGTCTCGATTTCCAACGAACGCGGCGTGGTCAGCTGCCGCGCCGAGCTGACCACAGATATCCGCCCGGAGACGGTGTTCCTGCCGTTCCACTTCCCGGAGCTCGAGAGCGCCAACCGGCTCACGGAGGCGGCCACGGACCCCATTTCCGGGATGCCCGAGTTCAAGACCAGCAAAGTGTGGATCCACCCGGCAGCTTCCCTGGATGCCCTGGCCGGCATGCACAGCGGCGTTCCAGCCCGCGTTCTTCAAGCAGAGGAGACCTCATGACTGAGCGGATTGTGGTGGTGGGCTTCGGGCCAGTCGCCGCGAGGCTGATCGACGAGCTGCTGCCGGCCGTGCGCAGCGGCATCGCACACCTGACCGTGGTCGGCGAAGAGTCCGAGGCGGCGTACAACCGAGTGCTGGTGGCGGATCTTGGCGTCGGCCGGACGACGCCGGCCGCGCTCGCCCTCGCGGACGCGGCGGCGCTGGTGGCCGACGGCGTCGATGTCCGGCTGGGCGTCCGCGTCCGCCGTGTGGACCGCGCCCGGCAGCAGGTCTTGTTGAGCGACGGCACCTCCCCCGGCTACGAGCGGCTCGTCTTCGCCACCGGTTCACGGCCGGTCATCCCCAACCTGACCGGGCTCAACCCGGACCCGGCCGCTCCGGTGCTGCCGCCGGGTGTGACCGCCCTGCGCGATCTCCGCGACGCGTCCGTGCTGCACTCGGCCGTGGCCGGCGGCAAGCGCGTGGTGGTCCTGGGCGGCGGTGTGCTGGGCCTGGAGACGGCCCTCGCCGCGGCCGAGGAAGGCGCCACGGTGACCGTGGTGCACAATGGCCCGCATCCCTTGGGCCGGAACATCGACCGCGGCGGCGGCGCCGTGCTCGCGGCGTCCCTGCGGAACTGCGGCGTGCGGGTGGCCGGCAACGCCCGCTCGGTCGGCGTCGAACACAACGCGCCCGACGGCGGTTTCTCCGCCTTGTTGCTGGATGACGGCTCCGAGATCGACGGCGACCTCCTGGTCCTCTCCTGCGGTGTCCGGCCGCGGACCGAACTGGCGGAGGGCTGCGGGCTCTCCACCGGTGCCGGGATCCTGGTGGACCACAAGCTCCGCGCCCACCACGAGCCCCACATCTTCGCGATCGGCGACTGCGCCGAGGTCCGCTGCCCGGACCCCGAGTGCGTTCAGTGCCGGACTGCGAGGGGACCCTCCGGGCTGGTCGGCCCTGGCTGGCGCCAGGCCGAATGGCTCGCCGACTATCTGACCCTGCTGGCGTCCGGCGCCGAGGCGGAGGCCGAGGCTTTGCCGTCCCTGCCGGCGGAACTGCCGGGCGTGATTGTGCTCAAGGCCCGCGGCATGAACATGGCCGTGGCCGGGGACGTGTCCGCAGATCCCTGGGACGAGGAAGCCTTGAGCTCCGGGTCCGTGAACGGCCGGCCCCGGCTGCAGATCGCCCAGTGGGCCGATCCCGAGCACGGCCGCTACGTCAAGATGACCACCCGCGCCGGCGTGCTGGAAGGGCTCGTGGCCGTGGGCATGCCGCGAACCTCGGCCGAGCTGGTGCAGCTCTTCGAACGCGGCGCGGAACTGCCCGCCGACAGGTCACTGCTGCTGCGCCTGGACGGGCCGGACCAGATCGCTTCCGCGGGTGCCGCCGACCCCGCCCGGACCGTCTGCCGGTGCGCCGGCGTCAGCGGCACGGCGATTGCTACGGCCGTGTCCGAGGGCTGCGGAACGGTGCCCGAGGTATCGGCGTCCACCCGCGCCGGCACGGGCTGCGGCGGCTGCCACGAGGACATCAAGGGCATCATCGAGGCCCACTTTCAGGGGGCGGCTGCCTGATCATCCGGCCACTGCTGCGCCCCAACACCGACGAAGGCCGTCAGCATCTTGTGTCTGGCGTCCGCCCGACAATGCGACACATGTCGCAACGATGGCCGCGGTAGTCGATCTCGGCGATGATGGTCCGGTGAACAGCGCTAAGGAATCAATTTTAAAGATCGTGACGGTACCGGACTCCGCAGATGCTCGGTTGTTCGTCGAGTTGTCGAGCTACGGGGCGGATCTTGCTGAAGCTCGCCATGCCCTCGATCTCGCGATCAAGTCCCGTGGGGAGGGCTCTCAGCTCGAGGACGCGGGCGCCTATCTGATCGCCTTCGCCGTCGTCGCATACTGCCGCACCTACTTCCACTCGAACGTGCGCAAGCCACTGACCGACCACATCGCCATCCCCGATGAGCTCTTAGACATTCACCAGCTGGTGGGGGCATTCAGGAACACCACGATTGCGCACTCGCAATCAAACGTGGCGACAACTTTTCCGGTGGGTGTCCTCGATGCCTCAACCCTTCGAGTGCGGGATGTGTCGGCAATGACCGCGTCGCAGACGCTGCCGCCTCCGCTCGTGGAGCTTTTCCGCGAACTCGTCGAAACAGTGGACGATCGCCTCTTCGAGGTGACCGAGGCAGTCCGGCAGAGGCTGACCGAGCAGTTGAGCAGGGCCGACCTTGCGAGGATGGTTGACGAGGGCGGCCAGCTAAAGATAGTCGACGCCACGGACGAGGACTTCACCCCACGAACGAGGCGGCGTCCTTATCCCGCCTCACACACGTGGTACTGGTCGGCAACGTCGCAGACGGGCGACTGACTCCGCGTGCGCAACAACAATGTTGCCGGTACCAGGTGTGGGTCGTACGTTTACCACCTACAGCTAATCGGGCGTGTGGTCGGCAAGGTCGAACAAGCCTGAGGCCCAGTTCAGAAACGTTGCCCGCGTATCGGTGAACGGGCAGCCGTGTTGGGCGTGGCGGCGAACTATATCCGCGGGGTTTCCGCCATCGGTGCCCGCGAGGCACAGCTGGACCGGGCCATGGTTCCGGCGCCCCGGAATACGCTCTCCGCCGGACACCGGTGCGGCCCCGCTACCCCTTTTAGACCCCGGGCCGGCGGGGTTTACTGCGCTGCGTTGTCGAAATTCTTCTGCCACTGGGCATGCTCGCGGGCGGCATCCAGCCGGCGGCTGGCAGTCCACCTGGGCAGATAGTCGGGCCGTGGCAACTCGAGGGCAGGCCTGGGCTTGGCCGCTGGCCGGGTCTGGATGGACTTGGCAACAGGGCGAGCCTGGACGGGCCTGGCCACAGGCCGGGTCTGAACGTGCTCCCGGCGGTAGTTCGGCTTGGGGTCGGCGATCGTCCAATTGATCAAGGTGCGCATGATCAGCACGAGCACCCACAGGCCGATCCCAGCCACGATGTATTGCCAAAACAAGACCAGCAGCAAAATGGCTACTAGCACGAAAAGGAACATGACGCCATTATGCATTTTCGACGCACCAGGAGGTAGAGGTCTTTTTTCCTGATCGCCCCGCAGGTGAGTTGTCGTCCTCATGGTCATCACAATGTCGGGCCGGATGATGAGAAGGAACTGGGGAGAGGCCCGACCACCGTGAGTGCTCTGGCGTGGACCCTCCGCTTGGGGTACGCCGCCTACCAAACCACACCGGAACGAACACATACAGGGCAGCCCGGACATAGTCAGCGTGGGAATATCGATCGCTACTTCGAAGCGGTCATGCTCTACCAATGCAATCCCCGTCCTGGTCTTGACGTCGTGCGTGAATTGGGGAGCCCGGACCTTGTTGAAACGCAGTGCACCAACCTCCCGCCAGCTGTAACCGCACGTCGGGCAAGTCCGAGTCCGGCCATTGTCAGTCAGACGCACGCTTGCGACACTTGGGGGCTTAGAAGGACGAAGGTCTCACCTGTTTTCCCTACCGGCGAACAGAACTCCTGTTCGAGCGACAACGGTACGGGCAGTGGCACTGCCGGTGGGAAGCGGCATGCTTCGTTATCCGGCGCTACTTGGATTAAACTGGGGGCATTAAACCCCTTCGAGGACTGGTTGCCCGTGGAGACAGTATTCTTCCTGGTCGTAATTCTCATCGCAGTGTGGATCCTGCTCGGCCTCTTGCTGAGACTCAAGAAGAGAACCCACCGCAAGGGCTCCAATTACTACGTGCCCACCTTCAAGGCCAACTTCGACACATGGGAGAGTAAATGGACCATGGACCGAAAGCTGCAGGAGAGGTGGGATAAGGCACGGTGGCAGCAGGAGTTTAACCGTCCGTAACTTTGGAGCAGGCGGTCACCATTCCCCCGAAGAGGAACATTAAAGCCGCGGATGCTGTGAAGCGCATTCATGACCGCACGGGTCACCCTGCGGACGAGGTGCATCCCATTCCCCTCTCGGTATAGTGCGTCCGGCCACCCCGGACTGCGGGGCAGGCCAAGTTGCCACATACGGTTCGGCTGTCCCACGCCATCTGGGTTGACCAATAATCGGGAAGCCCGGAGTTCAGGGCACTCAGCAACTCCACTAGCTCCGAAGCGGGCCTTTCTCCCCTTGGCACGGCCGAGGGGCGGGGCTGCAATGAACGTAGGTTCCGTTCAGCCGCAGGAGGCATCCCATGAACGTCCCGGTCATTTTGGCGCTCGGCGCGATCATTGTGTTCGCCGTCGTGATGGGTGTTGTCATGTCCCGTGACAAGGATCCGCAACGGCGGGCGGCCGCGCTGACGCGCACCGGAGCGGCCGTCATGGCGGCGTTCACCATCATCGGGGGAATCTTCATCGGCGGCTTCGCGATGCAGGACCCGGGCGGAACAACCGGAACGCTGATCACGCTCGCCTGGGTGGTTCCGATGCTCATCCTCGCGGTCTCGGCCTGGTTCTGGCCGGCGGCAACCGCTCCCCTGCTGCTCGCCCTCGCCTCGGCCTTCATTGCCGCGTGCGTGTGGCTCGCCTTCGACCCCGCTGCCCTGAGCGCCTTCCTCAACGACAACGGCCCCCTTATCGCCGTCAGCGTTCTCGCGCTGGCGTTCCCGGCCGCAATCCTCGGCCTGAAAGTTACCGCACTGGCCGGCTGGCTGCTGGTGGGCCTGGGGGTGTTGCCGCTGTTGATCACGATCATCGGAAGGTCGGGTGCGGTCGGATCGCTGATCGCGGCCAGCCTGGTTCCCCTGGCCTGCGGGATCGCCTATCTGCTGTCCGTCCGGATGGCCAGGACGGGTTCGACGTCGGGAACCATCCACCCCGCGGCCGCCTAAGGCTGCCGCACCGCCGCCAAACCCGGCCGCGTAACGCAAATCGGGCCGCGGGCCAACGGCGGGTAGCATCGGGGCCATGAGCGCCGACGACGACGACATCACCGAAGAACTGCTGGCCGACGCCCGGAAGCTGACCGGGTTGAGCCTGGAACTGCTTGGGCTCGACCCCCACCCGGACGACATGACAGCCGAGCAGCGGCTCCAGTTTGATCCCGAGGACCTGGCCGAAATGGCCTCCGTCTCCTCCGAAGACCGGCGCAAAGCCGTGGGCCAGACCCGTCTGCTGGCCGGACTCCTGTGGAACTCGTCCAGCATTCTGATCGACCAGTTGTTCCGCGATCTCGGAACGCTCAGCACGCTGGATGTTCTCACGCCGGCCGACATCGCCGGGACCTCCGTCCTGTCCTCGCTGCCGCCACAGTTCGCCGCCAGCTACGACGCGAAGTTCACCCAGAAGTTCATCGTGGTCGCGGCCGACGTCACCGCGTCGCTGGTCCGGGGCTGGACCGCCCCCGGCTGCCTTGCAGCGGAACTAGCCGTCCGCTGCCTGCTCGATCAGGCGGAAATCACCGAGGACATCTACGAACTGGATCTTCCGGAGGACTGGCGGGCCGACGTCGAGGAAGTCCTGTTGGAGGATGCCGACAGTGACGCGCTCTACTCCGACAACCTTGACGTTCTCGAGGACGACGCCGCAAGTCTGGATTTCGAGCAGTGGTTCATACCCTTCACCCCCGGCGACACGGTTCCGCCGTACGCCTACTCCTGAGCCCTACAACTAAGCCCTACGACTGGGCGGGCGGCTCGGCGAACCGGGCCAGGAAGTCCTCCGTGAAGCGCCGGACGCCGTCCCACTCGGTGTACACGTAATCACGGGACGTGTCCGTGTCCGGGGATCCCTTGTCGCTGGCGATCTTCTTCATGACGTGCTTCTTGATGAACCCGTAGTGGGTATAGAGCACGGCGCCGGCGAACAACCCGACGTGGGCGGGCCGCCAGCCCGTGTCCTGTTCGAACTTCTCCACGTAGCCCTCCGCGGTCTGCTCGTCTCCGTGTGCGGCCATGCTCACCGAAACCAGGGCCGACGGCAAGCGTTCGAGCTCAGCGCGGTTCTTCTTCACGAAGTCTGCGACGTACCCCTCGTGTTTTCCCACGTGCACCGAGGCCGCCACGATCACGCCGTCATAGCCGCCCGGAAGAGGGTCCGGGGAATGCTTGAGGTCCGCCGTCTCCGCCTGGTGCCCGTTCGCCCGGACCACCTCGGCGATGTACTCCACGATCTGCGCGGTTTGTCCTTCGACGGTCCCGTAGGGGATATAGATTTTGGCCATGTGCCAAGTTGACCTCGCCCGGCTGTGACGCACTACGGCCGAAGGTCCCGCGGGCGGCGACGCACGGCCCTCTTGACGCCCGCACTCTTGACGGCGGCGGCCTACCGACATGAGATGGACGAAGGCCCGGTGCGGTTCTGTTTCGACCGGCCGGTACACAAGCAGAACCCTCGATGAAAGGACGCAACATGTCCCTGCTCGACTCCGCCCTCTGGGACGGCAAGATCTACCTCAGCGGCTGGCGGCCCGGGCGCGGCGGGACCGGTGACGCCGTCGAACCAGCCACCGGAGAAACGCTGGGCCGCTATGGCGTGGCCTCGGTGGAGGATGTCCGCGAAGCCGCCGCGGTAGCCGCGAAAGCGCAGAAGGACTGGGCCGCCCGCAACCCGGAAGACCGCGCCGCCGTGCTCCGCCGCGCGGGACAACTCTGGGAGGAACACTCGGCGGAAATCCAGGCCTGGATCGTCCGCGAATCCGGCGGCATCCCGCCCAAAGCCGGGCTGGAAACCCACATCGCGGCCAACGAATGCTACGACGCCTCCGCTCTGCCCTCACTCCCGGCTGGCGACGTACTGACCTCAAACGAGAGCCGCTGGTCCTTCGCCCGGCGCCGGCCCGTCGGCGTCGTTTCGGTGATTGCACCCTTCAACTTCCCGCTGATTCTCTCCATCCGCGCAGTCGCCCCGGCGCTGGCCCTTGGCAACGCCGTCCTGCTCAAACCGGACCCGCGCACTGCGGTCTGTGGTGGCGTCACCTTGATCCGGGTGTTCGAGGAGGCGGGTCTTCCGCCCGGCCTGCTCTCCCTGCTGCCCGGCGGCGCCGAGATCGGCTCGGCCGTCGTCGAGGCACCCGAGGTCCGCGTCATCGCCTTCACGGGGTCGACGGCGGCAGGGCGCAAAGTGGGCGAGGCAGCCGGCCGGCTGCTCAAGCGCGCCCACCTGGAACTCGGTGGGAACAACGCAATGATCGTGCTGCCCGGCGTCGACCTCCCCAAAGCTGTCTCCGCCGCCGCGTTTGGCTCCTTCATGCACCAGGGTCAGATCTGCATGGCGTCCGGCCGGCATATCGTGCACGAGGACATCTACGAGGACTACGTCAGCGCCCTGGCGGAAAAGGCCCGCCATCTACCGGTAGGCGACCCGAAGAGCGGAACAGTGGCGCTGGGCCCGGTAATCGACGAGAAGCAGCTCCACCGGGTGGACACGATCGTTCAGGACGCGGTGCAGGGCGGCGCGCGCCTGGCCGCCGGCGGCAGCCACGACGGCCGCTTCTACCAGCCCACAGTACTCGCGGACCTCGACCTCGCCAGCCCGGCGTGGAAGGACGAAATCTTCGGCCCCGTGGCGCCGGTGATGAAGTTCTCCACCGTGGACGAGGCCGTGGCCCTGGCCAACGACAACGAATACGGGCTCTCCATCGGGATTCTCGGCGACGTCGGCATGGCCATGACGATGGCCGACCGGCTCGACTCCGGCAAGGTCCACATCAACGAACAGACCGTATCCGACGAGGCCAACTCGCCCTTCGGCGGGGTCAAGAACTCGGGCAACGGCTCGCGGATCGGCGGCCATCACGCCAACATGGAATCCTTCACGGAAATCCAGTGGCTGACCGTGCGGCCGGACATCGCGCCGTACCCGTTCTAGGCCGGGTAAATGCGGGAGTTCCACGCCGCAGATGGCGCGGAACCGGACTCCGCGGCAGATCGGGCGAATGTCCGGCGGACATTCGCCCCGATCTGCCCGCACGATGGCCGGAGCCGGTCCGCCCGTCAGCCCGAAGTGCACCGCCCCCAGCGCCGGGCCGGCTACGGCTCCCTGTGTTCCGGCTGGTCCCGAGGATCCTTCATGCCGCTAAGTTCGAATGCCCGCCTTTCATGAGCTGAACATATCCGGGCCGCTTATCAAGCAGGCCCGGTGGTCCCATTTTCCGCAAACGACGCGCCGAACGTCCCATAAAACAGCACCCTTCCCAGTCAGGTGTTGCGACGTTGACGCGAAACCGCGGCCCCCGCACGGCGGTGCGCCCGACTGCCGAAAACGAAGAATCCCTGCCCGGATTCCCGGCCAGGGATTCTTCGCTCAGCGGAAGCGCACTAGTAGCCGGAGGGCTGGTCGAACCGCTGGCCGGCAGGGTTGGAGGGCAGAATTGTCATCACCAACAGCGCCAGGCCGCCGAGGAACGGCACCAGGACCAGCAGGATCAGCCAGGCGCTCAGGTTCACGTCGTGGAGGCGCCGCGCCAGCAGGGCCACGGACGGAACGATTGTCCCGAGCCCCCAAATGACAGCAAGGATCAAGCCGACAATGGCACCCGGTCCCGTCACGGCGGTTCCGGACGCATTAGTCGTCGTGCCGGTGCTGGTGATGATGTTGATGACTATCCCGACGATGAGGGACACCAGCGCCCACCACCAGTACTCACTGCGGCTTGCCCGGCCGGAGAAGATGGCGTATTTCTTGAAGAATCGCTGGACGGCCTGCTTGAGGGTAGCCCCATAGAGCGGCGCCCAAAGCGGAGTCTCTCCGGTCTGGGGCGGAAATGCATTCGGTTGCTGCGGATAACTCATGTAATCCCCTTGAATGAGTGCGAATGACGAGATTCATCCTAGGGCCGCCGTCGGACATGAATGCCTGTTGGGCGGCGAGAATTTACACTGCGTTCACCCGCGCATGTGTGCGGCGCAGGAGGCTAGACCCGGATCAGTGGACGCGGAACCTCAGGCGCCGGTCAACCGTCGTGCTTAATCTCCCGGCTCGAACACCGCGGTTCCCATCATCAGGATGCCGCGCCGGGGTATCCAGAAGTCCCCCAACCTGTCCTGGACTGGCAAGGCAGCGGGTTCTCCCAAGTCGCGTCCCTTGAGCACGGCCCGGCTGTCTGCGACGAACCACATGCGCCGAGGGTGGACGGCAAATCGTTGGCCGTTGGGGGCGAGGCCAGTCAGGCCCAGGTGGCCCGCCCCGAGGAGCGGTCCGGCAACGGCACCCATGGCGCGCAGGAACGCCCGGCTGCGCCACAGCCGGTCCGGAACGGCACCGGACACCACCGTCATGAATCTGGTGATCGTCGTGGAGCGCAGCGTGAGCTGCCAGTGCAGCGCAGCGCCGCCGTCGACGTCGACCGTGAAAGCGTGGCTGCCGCTCCACGTGAGGGAAATGCGGGAGGTTGACGCCGAATCGAGGGCGGCGCCAAAGTACCGGGGGCACGAGAGTCCTGGGGCCACGGTGCCATGCATTGACCATGCTCCGGCGGGGTCGCGGATCCAGACCGAGGTGTACCCCGGCCCGATCGATGACCCGGCGAAGCGCCGCAACGCCAGTACGTAGCCTGAACTGAACGGAACCCCGGTGACGCCGAACCCGGTGAAGGATTCTTCTTCCCCCGCGACGTCCCCCGCGGCGCCGTGCGCAGTAGAGCGCGCGGCGGCCCGCTCGGCGGCTTCAACCAGCGCCTGGGGACTCTGCATGGCATCAGCCTCCGGATTGCGGCGGGCCCGCTCTGTAACTCTACGTGCGCAATCTACATGTGGACGTGGAGCCGCCGGGCTGCTTCGGAGATGGAGCCGCTCAGGGACGGGTACACGGTGAAAGTGCTGGCGATGTCGTCGACGTGCAGCTTCTGGGTCACGGCGATCGAGATCGCGAAGATGAGCTCGGAGGCGTTCGGCCCCACCACCACCCCGCCGATCACGGTGCCGGAGCCCTTGCGGGCGAAGATCTTGATGAAACCGTCGCGGTGGTTGCGCATCTTGGCGCGCGCGTTGCTGCGCAGGGACAGCTTGATGACGTCGGCCTGGTACTTGCCCGAATCAATCTCGGCCTCGGAGACGCCCACGTTCGCAATCTCGGGCGAGGTGAAGATGTTGGACGCGACCTGGTGCAGCTTAAGGGGCATGACACTGTCGCCCAGGAAGTGCGCGATAGCGATCCGGCCCTGCATCGCGGCGACGGAGGCGAGCGCCAGCACGCCGGTGCAGTCGCCCGCGGCGTAGATGTTCGGCGCAGTGGTGCGCGAGACGCCGTCGACCTTGATGTGACCGCTCTCGGTCAGCGCGACGCCGGCTTCCTCCAGGCCGATGCCGGCCGTGTTGGGGATGGAGCCGACGCAGACCAGGCAGTGACTGCCGGTCACCTTCGAACCGTCGCCGAGGGTGACCACGACGCCGTCGTCCGTGCGCTCGACGGTCTCGGCGCGGGCGCGGGAGAGGACCTTGAGCCCGCGGCGTTCGAAGACGCCCTCGAGGACCTCGGCGGCGTCGGTGTCCGAGCCCGGCAGCACGCGGTCGCGGCTGGAAATCAGGGTGACCTTGGAACCCAGGCCGTTGTAGGCCGAGGCGAATTCCGCGCCCGTGACGCCGGAACCCACCACGATCAGCTCTTCGGGGAGCACGTCCATGTTGTAGATCTGGGCCCAGTTGAGGATGCGCTCACCGTCCGGGCGGGCCGTGGGCAGCTCGCGCGGGTGGGCGCCGACCGCCAGCAGGATGGTGTCTGCTTCCACCGTCTCGGTGCCGTTGGCGGTGAGAACCTCGATGGTGTGGTTGTCCAGCAGCCTGCCGGAACCGATCAGGATGCGGACGTTCTGGTGTTCCAGCCCGACTTGGATGTCCTCCGACTGCTTCCGCGCCAGCCGCAGCAGGCGGTCGTTGATGTGCTTGAGGTCCGCGCGCATCGTGGGGGTGCAGTCGCCGCCGTCGAGGTCGAATTTAACCCCGAGCTCGCCGGCCTCGCCGACGCGGGTCATCAGATCTGCCGTCGCGATCAGGGTTTTGGACGGAACGACGTCGGTCAGCACCGCCGAGCCGCCGAGCCCCGCACGCTCGATGATGGTGACCTGCGCCCCCAGCGAGGCGGCGACCATGGCGGCCTCGTAGCCGCCAGGCCCTCCGCCGAGAATTGCGATGCGGGGTGAGCTGAAGTCAGGATGCGTAGTCACAATCAACCATTGTCCACCATCCGAACCGGAGCCACCAAGAATCCGGGCCGCGCGCGGGTCCGGCCGTGCATGCTGGGCAGCGGGCCCCGGCCGCGATAACTTGTACCGGTGAGTACAACAGAATTCCTGAACACGGACCCTTTCGACGCCGCCCGCGCCGCCGCCGACTACATCGCCGCAGAGACGGGCGTCGACTCCCATGACGTCGCGCTGGTCCTCGGCTCGGGCTGGGGCGACGCCGCCGAGCTCATCGGCGAGACGACCGCCACCTTGTCCGCCGCCGAAATCCCCGGCTTCTCCGCACCGTCCGTGGTGGGGCACGTGGGCACCATCCGCTCGGTCCTGACCAAAGAGGGCAAGCGCGCCCTGGTACTGGGCGCACGCACGCACTACTACGAGGGCAAGGGCGTCCGAGCCGTGGTGCACGGGGTGCGCACCGCCGCCGCGGCCGGCTGCAAGACCCTCGTGCTGACCAACGGCTGCGGCGGGCTCAACGAGAACTGGACGCCCGGCACGCCGGTGCTCATCAGCGACCACATCAACCTCACCGCCACCTCTCCGTTGGAAGGGGCAACGTTCGTGGACCTGACGGACCTGTACTCCTCCCGGATCCGCGGGCTGGCCCGCGAGGTGGACCCGTCGCTGGACGAGGGCGTCTACGCCCAGTTCACCGGCCCGCACTATGAGACGCCCGCCGAGGTGCAGTACGCCAAGCGGATCGGCGCCGACCTGGTGGGCATGTCCACGGCGCTTGAGGCGATCGCCGGCCGTCACGCCGGCATGGAGGTCTTCGGCATCTCGCTGGTGACCAACCTCGCCGCCGGGATCAGCCCCGTGCCGCTCAGCCACGGGGAAGTCCTCGAGGCCGGCGAGGCCGCCGGCCCGCGGATTTCCAAGCTGCTGGCAGACATCATCGCCAAGCTCTGATCCTGGTTCTGGCTAGGCCCCGCGACAGGTCCTGGGCCACCCGGCTGCGGCTATTCCGCGGCCAGGTAGTCCAGGACCTTTGCTTTATCCGCCGGGAACCGCCGCTCCATCGAGTCCGCGATCCCGGCGATGCTCTGGCGGGCCAGCGCCTGCCGCCAGGCGAGTTCGGCCTGGCGCATAGTCTGGGAAATCAGGCACGTCCGCGCGAAGTTCTCCTGCCGGTCCGGTTCCGGAACATTTCCGAGGATCGCCTCGCACCGGAACGCCGGGTCCTGGCCCTCCAGCGCCAGCACGATGTCCAGCACGGTGATATTTTCGGGCCGGCGCGCCAAGAGAAAGCCGCCGCGGGGACCCGACACCGAGTCCAGGACGCCGGCGCGGACCAGCGACTGAAACTGCTTGTTGAGATAGGCCGCCGGGAGTTTGTAGAACTCTGCCAGCCGGGCACTGTTCACCGGCTCACCGGGCGGTGTCCATGCCATGTTGACGCAACTGTGCACGGCCCATTCGACACCACGGCCCATCTTCATATTCCAGACGTTACGTGTCCGGAAATTTGAGTGTCAAGGTCCGGCGAAAGGCCTCGAGATGGAACTGAAACCCGAACTCCCGATTGTCTGGGCAGGAATCGCCCACGATTGGCGATAGTTTGGTTCCATGACGTCTTCTGATGCCGAACTCGCCCGCCTCCTGAGCGATGCCCGCGATTGGGCAAGCCAGGACCCGGACCCCGCCACCGCCGCAGCCCTCTCCGAACTGGTCCGCCTCGCCGACGGGGGCGTCGCCGCGGCCCGCCAGGAACTGGCCGACAGCTTCAGCGGCACCCTGCAGTTCGGCACCGCTGGACTGCGGGCAGCCCTCGGCCCGGGTCCGAACCGGATGAACCGCGTGGTGGTCCGCCGCGCCGCCGCCGGCTTCACCGCCTTCCTCACCAACGCGGTCGGGCAGGCCTCCCCCGGCACCCGGCCGCGCGCCGTCGTCGGCTATGACGCCCGTTACAACTCCGACATTTTCGCCGAGGAAACAGCGGCGATCCTCACCGCGGCGGGGGTTGAGACCTTCCTGATGCCGGCAGCGCTGCCCACCCCGCTGCTCGCCTACGCCGTGCGGGCGCTGGACTGCGACGGCGGCGTCATGGTCACCGCCAGCCACAACCCGCCGCAGGACAACGGCTACAAGGTGTACCTCGGCCGTCACGCGGTGGAGGAAAGCGGCCGCGGCGCACAGATCGTGGCACCCTACGATGCCCTGATAGCGGCGAAGATCGACGCCGTCGGTGCCCTGGACTCGATCGTCCTGGCCGCGGACGGGTGGACTGTGCTGGAGCCCTCGATCGCGACCGACTACCAGCGCGCCGTCGCGGCCCTGGCGGTTCCTGAGCACTTCTCGGCCCGCGGGCTGAAGATCGTCCTGACCCCCATGCACGGGGTGGGCGGGGAAACGGCCGTGGCGGTGCTGAACGCCGCCGGATTCGACGACGTCACGCTCGTCACCGAACAGGCGCAGCCGGATCCGGACTTCCCCACGGTGAACTTCCCGAACCCGGAGGAGCCCGGGGCGCTGGATCTCGCCCTCGAGGCGGCGACGCGCGAGGACGCCGACATCGTGATCGCCAACGATCCCGACGCCGACCGGGCAGCGGTGGCGGCGAAGGATCCTGATACCGGCGCGTGGCGCATGCTGCGCGGCGACGAGGTAGGCGCATTGCTCGGTGCCCACATCGTGGCGCGGCAGGCCGCCAGTGGCGAAGCACCGGCCGGCGTGTTCGCCAACTCGATCGTGTCCTCCCGGCTGCTGGCGCGGATCGCGGCCGCGGCAGGCTACGCGCACGAGGAAACCCTGACCGGCTTCAAGTGGATTGCCCGGGTGCCGGGGCTGGTCTACGGCTACGAGGAGGCGCTGGGCTACTGCGTTGCTCCTTCGCTGGTGCGCGACAAGGACGGCATTTCGGCCGCGGTCCTCATTGCCGAACTCGCGGCGGCCGCAAAGGCCGAGGGCAAGACGATCTTTGACACCCTGGACGAGCTGTACCTGGTGCACGGGCTGCACGCGAGCGACCAGCTCAGCATCCGGGTGGCGGACCTCGGCCTGCTGGACGCGATGATGAACCGGCTGCGCGTGAGCCCGCCGGAATCGTTTGGCGGCTCCGGCGTCGAGGTCGTCACGGACCTTGCCGAGGGCAGCGAACTCCTCCCGCCCACCGAGGGCCTGCTGTACCTGACCCGGGACCTCAGCCGCGTGATCATCCGTCCCAGCGGCACGGAACCGAAGCTCAAGTGCTACCTGGAAGTCATCCGCAGTGTCGGCTCGGCCGCCGAGCTTCCGGCAGCCCGGGACGAGGCCCGCACGGCCCTGGACGGCGTCCTTGCGGACGTCCGCGAGGCACTGGGCCTCTAGAGCCGCACCTCAATGTACCCGCCCACAATCCGGGTACCGAAGGTGGCGAGGCGGAGTTCCGGGCTGCCGAGGCATTCTCCGGTGCCGAGGTCGTAGACCTCCTTGTGCAACGGAGATGCCACCGTGGGCCGGTCCCCGCGGGATCCGGTGATGCCGCGTGCCATGACGTTCGCCCCGGTGGCCGGGTCCTCCTGCGCGACGGCGAAAACCTCACCGGACAGGGTGCGGAACACGGCCACCTGGCGGCCCGCAATCAGTGCCGCCTCGCCCCAGGCGGGTTCCAGGTCCGCCACGGCGCACACCCGGTGCCAGCCGGCTGCGGCTTCAGTAATTTGGTCCTCAACGTCGTGTACGGCGGTTTCAAGTACGGCGGTCATCCCGGCCCCTCTCTTATACATCCCTTACGGGCTCAACCGCTGCTGCGGCCACATATTCAAGCTAGGCGCGCGGTGTTTCATCCGGACGCGCCGGATGTGTCCGGCGCGTAAAAGAGAGCTCACACGGCGGGAAATGCATTCGTGATGCAGAAGTTAAGATCACGAAACATAAGGGAAACTGAAGCGAAATTCCGGTTGCCTAGTCTGGGACGACAAGCTGCAGAGCACCGTCTGCGGCCCATGCGAAAGGCCCACCGTGACCGGACACCCCTCAAGCCACCCAAACCACAGCTCAGACAGTGCAACCAGCGCCGCCCCGCGCCGTATTGTGGTGGCCGGCGGCGGCCCCGCAGCGCACCGGTTCGCCGATGCCATGCACGCCCGCGGACTCGATGGCTGGCACGTTACCGTCCTCACCGAGGAAGCCCACCTCCCCTATGACCGCGTCGCGCTGAGCAAGGCACTCACCGACAGCGACGTCGACCTCACCCTGGGCAGCGCTTCCATGTGGGACCACACGGCCCTGAACCTCAAGACCGGCGAGCGCGTCACCAGCATCGACGCCGCCGGCAAAACCGTCCGGACCGCGGCGGGAACCGTCTATCCGTATGACGAGCTGGTGGTAGCGACGGGCTCGGACGCTGCCCGCCTGCCCATCCCGGGCGCCGAACTCACCCATGTGTACCGCACCCTTGAGGACGTCTGGTCCATCAACAAGGCCATCGCGGACCTCACCGCGAAGCTGGGCCGGAAGGTCAACGCGGTCACGATCGGCGGCGGTCTGCTGGGCCTGGAATCAGCCGCCGGCACCGAACAGCTCGGCGCCACCCCGATCGTCATCAACGGCTCGCCGTGGCTCATGAACACCCAGCTGGACGAGGGTGCCGGCCAGGCGCTCGGCCGGCTGATCGAGGCCAAGGGCTTCACCGTCCACGGCGGGGTGTTCCCCTCCGAGGTCATCTCTGACGACGACGGCCAGGTCACCGGCGTCCTCATGGCCGACGGCCGGATCATCGACGCCGACATCGTGATCGTCGCGATCGGCGTGCGGCCCCGCGACGAACTGTTCCGGGCGGCGGATGGCCCGGATGGGCAAAAGGGACCGCAGCAGTTCCAGCTCGGCCAGCGCGGCGGCGTCGTCATCTCCGACGACTGTTCCACGGAGGTTCCCGGCATCTGGGCGATCGGCGAGGTCGCCAACTTCGGCGGCATGTGCCTGGGACTCGTGGCCCCGGCCAACACGATGGCCGAAATCGTCGCGGACCGGCTGCACGGCGGCGACGCGACCTTCCCCGGCTTCGACACCGCCACCAAGCTCAAGCTCTCCGGCGTCGACGTCGCCAGCTTCGGTGACGCCTTCGCCCGCACGGAACACGCGCTCGAGATCGTCTACGCCGACCCCGCCCGCGGCGTCTACCAGAAGATCGTCACCACCGACGATGCCAAGACCCTGCTCGGCGGCATCTTCGTCGGCGACGCCTCGCCCTACACCTCCCTGCGCCCCATGCTGGGCCGCGAACTGGCCGCCGAACCCGGCGCCTACCTCACCGCGGCCGGCGGCGGTGACGCCGGGGACGGAGTCTTGGAGATCCAACTGCCGGATGACGCGATCCTGTGTTCCTGCAACAACGTCTCGGCCGGAACCATCCGTGACACCGTCAACGGCTGCGGGAGCTGCGACGGCAACGCGCCGGTCCGGGAACTCGGCGAGCTCAAGGGCTGCACCCGCGCCGGCACCAGCTGCGGTTCCTGCGTGCCGATGCTCAAGAAGCTGCTCGAAACCGAACTGACCAAGTCCGGCGTCGAAGTCTCCAAGGCCCTGTGCGAACACATCGAGCTCTCCCGCCAGGAACTCTTCGACGCCATCCGGGTCCTGGAGCTGACCTCCTTCGAGGAGATCATGGCCAAGTACGGCACCGGCGCCGGCTGCGATATCTGCAAGCCGACCATCGCCAACATCCTCGCCAGCCAGAACAGCGCCTACGTCCTGGACGCCGGCCGCGGCACCCTGCAGGACACCAACGACCGCGCCCTGGCCAACATGCAAAAGGACGGCACCTACTCGGTGGTCCCGCGGATCGCCGGCGGCGAGATCACCCCGAAGAAACTCGGCGTGATCGCCACGGTCGCCGAGCAGTACGGCCTCTACACCAAGATCACCGGCGGGCAGCGGATCGACATGTTCGGCGCCCGGCTGGAGCAGCTGCCCGAAATCTGGAAGGTCCTGGTCGATGCCGGCTTCGAATCCGGCCAGGCCTACGGCAAGAGCCTGCGCACGGTGAAGTCCTGCGTCGGCTCCACCTGGTGCCGCTTCGGGGTCCAGGATTCGGTGGCCATGGCCATCGCGCTCGAGCTGCGCTACCGCGGCCTCCGCAGCCCGCACAAGCTGAAGATGGGCGTCTCCGGCTGCGCCCGCGAATGTGCGGAGGCCCGGGGCAAGGACGTCGGCGTCATCGCCACCGCCGACGGCTGGAACCTGTACGTCGGCGGCAACGGCGGCGCCACTCCGGCGCACGCCCAGCTGCTGGCCAAGGACCTCGACGACGAAACCCTGATCAAGTACATCGACCGCTACTTCATGTACTACATCCGCACGGCCGACCGGCTGCAGCGCACCGCGCGCTGGCAGGAAGAGCTCGACGGCGGCATCAAGCACGTCGAGGACGTGGTGGTCCACGACACCCTGGGCATCGCCGAGGACCTCGAAGCCGCCATGGCCAAGCACGTTGACACCTACGTCGACGAATGGGCCGACACCCTGAAGGATCCCGAACGCCTCCGCCGCTTCCGCTCCTTCGTCAACGCCCCGGACCAGAAAGACGATTCGATCACCTTCGTCTCCGACGAGCGCGGCCAGATGCGCCCCGCGACAGCGGAGGAGAAGGCGCGGGCCGGGCAGCAGCCGGTCCTGATCGGGGCTTCCATTCCGGTCCGAGCCACCACCCCGGGACTGCCTGACGAGAACGAGGTATAGCCATGCAGCTCACCATTGACCTCACCGGACGCGAAGTCCTGGTCACGGGCGCGGACCACGCCGCCCGTCAGGCCGCGCGGCGCTATGAGGCGGCCGGCGCCGTCGTGTTCCGCCTCAGCACCCCGCAGGGCGCCGGCATGGACGGCCCGCTGCCCGAGCGCCCGTTCCTGGTCGCGGCGGTCGACGACGGCCAGCCGGGCTGGGAGGCCCTCCTCGGCCGGTGCCGTGCCACCGGCATTCCGGTGGCGGCCGAGCCCCCGGCCGGCCCGGCGGGCCACGTCACGCTGGTCGGCGGCGGACCCGGGACCACCGAGCTGCTCACCGTCGCCGCCGTCGCCGCGCTGCGCGACGCCGACGTCGTCTTCTACGACCGGCTCGCCCCGTACCAGGACCTGCCGTCCCTGACCTCGGCAGAGCTAGTGGATGTGGGCAAGAAGCCCGGCCACCACAAGGTCAGCCAGGCAGACATCGAAAAGCTCATGGTGGAAAGCGCGCTGGCCGGCAACAATGTGGTCCGCCTCAAGGGCGGGGACCCCTATGTGTTCGGCCGCGGCGGCGAGGAAGTCGCGTCCTGCGTCGCGGCCGGGGTTCCGGTCCGCGTCATCTCCGGAGTCACCAGCGCCATCTCGGTTCCGGCCGCCGCCGGCATCCCGGTCACGCACCGCGAAGTCAGCCACATGTTCACGGTTGTTTCAGGCCATGCCCCGCTGACCGAGAACGAACTGACCCACCTTGCCGGGCTCGGCGGAACCATCGTGGTCCTGATGGGCATCGGCACCCTGCACCACCTCGCGGCCGGACTCCGCCGGGCCGGGATGCGGGCCGACATGCCGATGGCGGTGGTCGAACGCGGCTACCGCCCCGGCCAGCGCACCACGATCGCCGAGCTGGGCACCATCACCTCCGCAGCCGCGGGCTGCAGCAACCCCGCCGTCCTGGTGATCGGGGACGTTGTCCGGGTAGCCGAAGCCAACCGGGGCTGTGCCGGTGCCACGGCAGAGCTCGACCGTCTGGCCGCATCACTGATGGAGGCGTAAGGATTCCCATGAGCGCACTGAACGCCGTCGCCGCAGCCCTCCCGGAGCCCGGCGCACCACTGTCCCCCTTGAACCCCGCCCTCGCCTCCGCACTGACCGCCGGCGCCCCCGCGCCCGAACCCGCCGAGGACGCGACCGACCGGGACCTTCCCCTGGACGGCTTCCGGATCGGCGTCACCTCGCACCGCCGTTCGCAGGACCTCATCGAGGCCCTGGAACGCCGCGGTGCCGAGGTGCTTCACGCCCCGGCACTGAAGATCGCCCCGGTCCGGGAGGACCAGAGCCTGATCGAGGACACCCGGGCGATCATCGCCGCCCGGCCCGATCTTTGCATCGCGACCACCGCCTACGGCATGCGTCGCTGGTGCGAGGCCGCGGACACGTTTGGCATTGGCGACCAGCTGCTGGAGACCCTCTCCGCCACCCGGATGTTCGTCCGCGGGCCCAAAGCCCGCGGCGCCGTGCGCGCCGCCGGGCTCGCCGACGTCGGAATCAGCAGCGACGAAACCACGTCCACGCTCGTGGACATGCTCCTGGCCGAGGGTGTGCGCGGCAAGACAGTCGCGGTGCAGCTGCACGGCTACACCGATGTCCGCCAGCTCGAGCGCCTGCGCATGTCCGGCGCCACCGTCCTGACGGTCACCCCGTACCGCTGGGTCAAGCCCGACGGCGCCGACCGGCTGCCCAAGCTGATCGAAGCCGCGTGCAGCGGCAACCTGGATGTCCTGACGTTCACCAGCGCGCCCGCCGTGGACGCGATGTGGAGCACGGCGCACGAGATGGGCGTCTACAAACAGCTCGTAGAGAGCCTGAAGACCACCGTGGCGACCGCCGTCGTCGGGCCCATCACCGCGCAGCCGCTGCTCGATGCCGGGCTGCATCCGCTGATCCCGGAACGGTTCCGGATGGGCGCCCTGATCCGGCTGGTCTGCGAGCACCTGGCGCTGAACCACGTCCGCCGGCTCGACACCGTTTCCGGCAGGGTGGAGCTGCGCGGCCGCTCGCTGCGCATCAACGGCGAGCCGGTCGAGATGGCGCCCGCACCGCTGTTGCTGCTGCGCGCGCTCATCGGCGCCGGCGGGGCTGTGCTCTCCCGCGAGGCGCTCTCGGACCTGCTGGAGCTGCGCGGTTCCGTGCATGCCCTGGACATGACCGTCAGCCGGCTGCGGTCCGCGCTGCCGGACACCCGGCTGGTGGAAACCGTGGTGAAACGCGGCTACCGGATCAGGGTCTAACCCAACGCGGGGTCAGATAGCGCCCATCCCACCGCTATCTATGGGCGCTAAGTGACCCCGCGTTGGTTTGCTGCCGGCCTTCGCGGGGTGTGACCCACGGCATTACCGGCCGGTAAATACTGGCGAACGGGCAGGGCAGAAGCGGCAACACCCGGGAAACACCCCGGAAAAATCGGACGCCTACGCTGGGGTTCATCAAGCACACCGGCCACACGATGGCCACCCAGCGAAAGGGCCAGCACATGTCCGCTCCGGCAATGTCTCCCATCTCCACTTCCTCCCTGACAGGCGCTCCGGCTGCCGCCGCCACCACGGCCGCCCGGCCCAGGATCGTCATCGCCGGCGCCGGCCGGGCCGCCCAGGCGCTCGTCCGGCAGCTCACCCGGACCCCGTTCGCCGGCGCCATCACGGTCCTCAGCAACCGGGACGACGCACCCGAGGAATTGCTGGAGCTCGCCGTCCTGCCCCAGGTATCCGTCCGCTTCGGCCAGCCGGCCAGCTATATCGACGCGGAAAACCGCAGCGTGACCACCGCCGACGGCATGGAGTTCGACTACGACGAGCTCGTCATCGCCACCGGTTCCGCTCCCGCCGAGGCTCCGGTGGAAGGTGCCGCCCGCTGCCTGAGCTATTCCACAATCGACGACGCCGCCGGGCTGGGCGAGGCCGTCAAGGACGTCACCCGGGTCCTGGGCCGCCGCCCCCTGGGCATCCTGGTCGGTACGGGTTCGGCCGCCGGCCAGGCCGAGGCCGTGCTCCGGTCCCGCGGCGTCCGCCCGGTCCGCACCACCGTCCGTCCCGCCGCCGTCGTTCCCACCGCCGCCGGGTCCGCCCTGCCGGCGTCGGGCATCGTCTTCGAGGACGGCTCCAGCATGAACGGTGACCTCGTGATCCTCGCCGAGGAGCGCATCGCCCGCGACGAGCTGGCCGCCACGGCCGGGCTCGCGACCGCTGCCGGCGGCGGGATCGTCATCGGCCAGGACTTCCGCACCTCCGTGCCGGGCATCTGGGCGATCGGTGACGCGGCAGCCTACGACGGCGTCCGGCTGGGGCTGCTCGTGGCCTCCGGTTCCGCGGCGTCGGTGTGCGCTTCCCAGTTGCTTCAGGCCACCATGGGCCGGGCCCTGGCGGCCGCCGCCTGACGTGCCGGGGAGGCCCGGCCGGGGGCATCCGCCGGGCACATTCCTATGGCAAGATGGTTCCCTGATAAGCCGCGCACCACGCGGCGCCGCCAGGGCCCGCAGGCCCACAAGGCCCGGGAAGGGACCGCCGCGTCCCAGGCCCGCCACGAAAGGGACCACCATGAGCCAAGAAGCCGCCACCGGGGGGACGCCCAACATCGCCTCCTACATCGACCACACCCTGCTCAAGCCGGAGGCCAGCGAGGCGGAGATCCTCAAGGTCTGCGCCGAGGCGGCGGAGTACCACTTCAAGTCGGTCTGCGTGAACCCGGTCTGGGTCAAGACCGTCAAGAAAGCGCTCAAGGGATCCGGCGTCCTGACGTGCTCCGTGGTGGGATTCCCGCTGGGCGCCACGCCGAGCGACGTCAAGGCCTTCGAGGCCCGCGGCGCGGTCCTGGACGGTGCCGAAGAAGTGGACATGGTCATCAACATCGCCGCGGCCCGTGCCAATGACAAGGGCGCGCTGGTGGACGACATCGCCGCCGTCGCGGCCGCCGTGCACGAGGGCGGAGCCATCCTGAAGGTCATCATCGAAACGGCGCTGCTGGGCGATGACCAGAAGGTGCTCGCCTGCGAGGCCGCAGTGGAAGCCGGGGCGGACTTCGTGAAGACCTCCACGGGCTTCAACGGCGGCGGGGCCACTGCCGAGGACGTCGCTCTCATGCGCCGCACCGTCGGCCCGGACCTGGGTGTCAAGGCCTCCGGCGGCGTGCGTTCCCTGGCCGATGCTCAGGCTATGATTGCTGCAGGTGCAACACGTATTGGCGCCAGCTCCGGTATCGCGATCGTCAAGGGTGAACAGGGTTCGTCCGCGTACTGACCGTGCCGGCACCGCCCACAGTTTTGAGCCCCCCGGGGCCGAGGAGGAACGAATGTCCAGCAACACCACCCCGTCCCGGCGCGTCGAGAACAGCCTCGGATCCAGCATCGCCCTGTTCGTGCCGATGATGGTCCTGTTCCTCGGTGCGATCTACTCGCTGTCCTTCCTGACGCTGGAAAACACCTGGCCGATGGCCGTCTGCCTGATTCTCTTCGCCGCCGCGTTCTGGATCCCGCAGACCCTGCTGGGACGCTCGGACTCGGCCGGCGAAAACTAGGCCACTCCTGACCCTTAAATGACTGAAGCTCCGGTTCATCCGGAGCTTCAGTCATTTAACCGGTGGCAGTCCTAGCCGGGCACCAGCGCGAACAGGCCCTTGACCAGCCCCGTGCCGAGGGCCAGGGCCGCGGGGAAGTGCGCTTTGGCCACCGCCAGGCCGGCGCCAAACATCCCCACCATGGCGTAGCCGCTTACCGGGATCAGGACGAACCATTCCCGCCGCGAACCCGCCCGGCCCAGCAGCGGGATGGAGAACGCCCCGTTGGCCCTCCAGATGTTCTTCAGCAGCGGCAGTTTCCGCAGGACCTTGGGCGGCTTGATCACCAGTGGCCAGAGCAGCGGCACTCCCCCGGTGGTGATCATGTCCCCCACAATGTGCACCAGCACCCCGGTAAGCATCGAAACCGGCAGCCAGGTCCACTGGTGCGGCGCGAACCACGTCACGAGTCCGGCCATAAGCAGCCCGACGATCCAGTTGCTGATCCAGCCGAATTTCGGGAAGAGTTTCAGTGCCTTCGCGGCGATGTTGATCATGAACATGCACAGCAGGCCGGCTCCGACGGACAGCAGCCCCCACTGGGTCTGCACCTGCCACTGCCCGGCGATCGTGGCCAGCAGCACGAAGAACGCCGCGCCCAGCACCGAATGAGTGCCCTGCCGGTGGCCCCCGCTGGCGTTCTCAATGCCGCGCGCCACCAGGTTGGACAGCGGCGGCAGCGCGTGCGCCACCGTGCTGGCACGGTGGTCCCAGTCGCAGACCAGCGCGGTCCCCGCCGTCGCCATCGCGCCGATCACGATTCCGGTGGGATCCAGCGGGTACCAGCCGAGCGCATACGGGCCGGTCGAGGCAATGGCTACCCACGCCGCGGCTCCCGACGCGGCGTGATGTCCTCCCATCATTCTTTTATTTCACCGCCGGTGTGGCAGAGACAGGGGCGTCGGAGAAGATGTTGCGGATCACGCCGTTGGCCCACTCCAGGATCTCGGCGTCCTGCAGGTCCCGGCCGCCGATCCTGGCCGTCTTGGGCTTCGGAACGAGCACGGCGTCCAGAGCCGGCTTCGCCTGCGCGCCGGGGTACATCCGGGTCAGGCGCATGAGCTTGGACTCGGGCAGTTGCGCCGGGGAGAACTTGATGAAGTTGCCCTGCAGCGCGACGTCGGACAATCCGGCCTCGCGGGCGCCCACCCGGAACCGGGCGACGTCGATCAGGTTGGTGGCCGGCAGCGGCAGCTCGCCGTAACGGTCCACGAGCTCCGCGAGGACCTCCTCGATCGCCTCGTAGGTGATGGCGCTGGCGAGTTTGCGGTAAGCCTCCAGGCGCAGCCGTTCGCCCGGGACGTAGTCGTGCGGCAGGTGCGCGTTGACCGGCAGTTCGATCTTCATTTCGGCGGCCTTCTCCTCCGCCTCGCCCCGGTATTCGGCTACGGCCTCGCCGACCAGCCGGATGTAGAGGTCGAAGCCGACGCCTTGGATGTGGCCGGACTGCTCGCCGCCGAGCAGGTTGCCGGCGCCGCGGATCTCCAGGTCCTTCATGGCCAGCTGCATGCCGGCGCCGAGCTCATTGTGCGTTGCGACGGCCTTGAGCCGTTCCAGCGCCACCTCGCCCAGCGGCTTTTCCGAAGGGTAGAGGAAGTAGGCGTAGGCGCGTTCACGGCCGCGTCCCACACGTCCGCGCAGCTGGTGCAGCTGGGAGAGGCCGTACTTGTCCGCGCCGTCCACGATCAGGGTGTTGGCGTTGGAGATGTCCAGGCCGGTCTCGATGATGGTGGTGCAGACCAGGACGTCGAAGCGCTTTTCCCAGAAGTCCACGATGATCTGCTCCAGCCGGCTCTCGGACATCTGCCCGTGCGCCACCTCCACCCGGGCCTCAGGGACCAGTTCGCGGATCTTCGCCGCGGTGCGGTCGATCGTGGACACCCGGTTGTGGACGAAGAACACCTGGCCTTCGCGCATCAGCTCACGGCGGATCGCGGCGGAAGTCTGCTTGTCCGTGTACGGGCCCACATACGTCAGCACGGGGTGCCGTTCCTCCGGCGGGGTGGCCAGGGTGGAGGTTTCGCGGATGCCGGTCAGGGACATTTCCAGTGTGCGCGGAATCGGGGTGGCGCTCATGGCCAGGACGTCGACGTTGGTGCGCATCTTCTTCAGCGCTTCCTTGTGTTCGACGCCGAAACGCTGCTCCTCGTCCACGATCACCAGGCCGAGGTCCTTGAAGCCGAAGTCCTTGGACAGCAGCCGGTGAGTGCCGATCACGACGTCCACGGAACCGGACTTGACGCCGTCGGCGGTTTCTTTGGCCTCCTTGCCGGTCTGAAAGCGGGACAGCGGCTTGACGACGAGGGGAAAGCCGGAAAACCGCTCGGTGAACGTCTCGTAGTGCTGCTGGGCGAGCAGCGTGGTGGGCACCAGCACGGCGACCTGCTTGCCGTCCTGGACCGCTTTGAACGCGGCCCGGACAGCGATCTCTGTCTTGCCGTAGCCGACGTCGCCCGAGATCAGCCGGTCCATCGGGATCTCCCGCTCCATGTCGGCCTTGACCTCGTTGATGGTGGTCAGCTGGTCCGGGGTCTCCACGTACGGGAAGGCCTCCTCCAGTTCCCGCTGCCACGGGGTGTCCGGGCCGAAGGCGTAGCCGCGGGAGGCCATCCGGGCCGAGTACAGCCGGATCAGCTCGCCGGCGATCTCCTTGACCGCCTTGCGGGCCTTGGACTTGGTGCTCGCCCAGTCCGCGCCGCCCATCTTGCTCAGCGCCGGAGTGTCGCCGCCCACGTACCGGGTGACCTGGTCCAGCTGGTCGGTGGGCACGAAGAGCCGGTCGCCCGGGGCTCCGCGCTTGGACGGGGCGTACTCCAGGACCAGGTATTCGCGCACGCCCTCGCCGCCACCGGCAACCTTGCGCTGGATCAGTTCCACGAACCGGCCGATGCCGTGCTGTTCGTGCACCACGGAGTCCCCGGCCACGAGCTGCAGCGGATCCACGGCATTCCGCCGCTTGGACGGCATCCGGCGCATGTCCTTCGTGGAACCGGCAGAGGTCCGGCCCAGCAGGTCAGCCTCGGTCAGCAGCGCCAGCTTGAGCGGATCCAGGACAAAACCGCGGCCGACGGCGGCGGTGGTCACCTCGATCAGCCCGGCCTGCGGATCGGCCTCGAGCGTGTCAACCCGCGCGCACGGGATGTCGTTGTCGTGGAAGAGTTCGGCGAGGCGCTGCGCCGGGCCCGGGCCCTCGGTGACCACGACGATCCGCCACTGGTCCCGGACGCGGGAGCCGATGAAGTCCATCATTTCCGCCACGTCGCCCTGGTAGCCGCGGGGTTCCCGGGCGTGCAGGTTCAGCACGTCGACGTCGGGCAGCAGCTCCTCGTCGCTGGCCAGCGAGGTGATGGACCACCAGGAGACGCCGTGCTCGAGGGCCGCGGTGCGGGTTTCGGTCAGCGAGCGGAAGCTGGCCGAGTGCAGCGCTTCGGACGCCGCAGAGGTCAGATCAAGAGGTGCGGTGCCGCCGTCGGACGCCGTGGACCAGGCGGCCTCGAGGAATTCCTCGTTCGTGGCGGCGAGGTCGTGGGCCCGGGTGCGGACCTTCTCCGGCTCGATCACCACCGCGATGGAACCCGCCGGGAGCTGGTCCAGGAACGGCACCATGGCGTCCACCAGCACGGGGGCCAGCGATTCCATGCCCTCGACGGCGATGCCGCCGGCGATTTTCTCCAGCATGTCCGCGGCGGCCGGGAGCTGGGACTTCAGGGTCGCGGCGCGGGACATGACGGAGGGTGTGATCAGGATTTCGCGGCACGGCGGGGCATGGAGTTCGGTGGGATGGTGCAGGCCGGGCGCGGTCAGCGAGCGCTGGTCGGCGACGGCGAACCAGCGCATCTGCTCCACCTCGTCACCAAAGAACTCGACCCGGATGGGGTGGTCCTCGGTGGGCGGGAAGACGTCCAGCATGCCGCCGCGGACGGCGAATTCGCCGCGGCGGGTCACCATGTCCACCCGGGCGTAGGCGGCGTCGGCCAGGCTCTTGACGACACCGCTGAAGGGGGCGTCCTGGCCGACCGTCAGGGTCACCGGCACCAGTTCGCCGAGGCCGGCGACGATCGGCTGCACGACGGCGCGGACGGGGGCTACCACCACGCGCAGCGCACCGGCGGTGAATGATTCGGGGTGCGCGAGCCGCCGCAGCACAGACAGCCGCCGGCCCACGGTGTCCGAGCGCGGGGAGAGCCGCTCATGCGGCAGCGTCTCCCAGCTGGGGAACTCCGCGATCGTCTCGGCCGGCAGGAAGGCGCGCAGGGCCTCGGTCAGGTCCTCGGCCTCGCGGCCGGTCGCGGTGACGGCCAGGACCACGGGGACTCCCCGGCCAGCCCCTGCAGAGCCGGTTTCGTTTCCCGCCAGGGTCGCGAGTCCGTCCGCCATTTCCGCGAGCAGCGTGGACCGCATTCCGGCCGGGGCGCTGATCTGGTAATCCTCGCTGCGGGCTGCGAACCCGCGGGCGGCCTCGGCCTGGATCCGGGCGTAGTTCCGGTCTTCGGCGAGGACACGGCGCAAACCGGTGAGAGAGGGGCCGTTGAGGCTCATAGCTGTTGCTCCTGATGGGATCACGGGGTGCAGGCAACACGAATAGCCGAAATTCGCGAGAATCCCGGGCCCTCCAAGCCTACCGCGGAGCCTCGGGGCCCGCCGACGGGCCCGGCCGGCGGGACCTGCCCGGGGCGCCGCCGACGGGGCTAGGCTGGCTTCAGGAGCGGGCGGCCCATCCAACGCGGGCCGCGCACCGAATGGCTTGGTAGGCCACCCGCCAACTGCTGGCTGACAAGGAGTCACCATGAACGCCACAACCGCAACCCCCGAACCCGCTGGAACCCCTGCTCCAGCCCCGCAGGCAGCCACCGCGAAGGCCTCATCCCCTAAGACCGTGCTCGTCACCGGGGCCACCGGCTACATCGGCGGCCGGCTTGTCCCCCGGCTCCTGGAAGCCGGGCACAGGGTCAAAGTCGTGGTCCGCACCCCGGCCAAGATCGCCGGCGTGCCCTGGCTGGACGACGTCGAGGTGATCCACAGCAGCCTCGACGACGGGGACGCCCTGCAGGCGGCGCTCGACGGCGTCGACGTCCTGTACTACCTGGTCCATTCCATGGCGGCCGGGGCCGGCTTCGAGGCCAAGGAAAAGACGATGGCCGGGACGGCCGCCCGGGCCGCGGCCGCCGCCGGTGTGGACAGGATCGTTTACCTCGGCGGCCTGCACCCGGCCGGGGCCGAACTGTCCACCCACATGCGCTCCCGCGAGGCGGTGGGGAAGGTGTTCCTGGACAGCCCGGTGGACGCGGTGGTGTTCCAGGCCGGCGTCGTGATCGGCTCGGGTTCGGCGTCGTTCGAAATGATCCGGCATTTGTCCGAGACGCTGCCGCTGATGCCCGCCCCGAGCTGGGTGCGCAACAAGATCGAGGCGATCGCGGTCCGTGACGTCCTGTACTACCTCGTGGCGGCAGCGTCGCTGGAAGGACCCATCAACCGGACCTTCGACATCGGCTGCCGCCAGGTGCTCAGTTACGCCGGAATGATGCAGGAATACGCCGCAGAGGCCCGCCTGCCGCACCGGGTGGTGCTGGCGCTGCCGGTGCCGGCCCCCAAACTGGCCGGTCTGTGGGTGGCACTGACCACCCCCATCCCGCTCTCCATGTCCCTGCCGCTCGTCGAATCACTCCAGCACGACGCCGTCGCCGCCGAGCACGACATCGACGCGTACATCCCTGCGCCGGAGGGCGGCCTGACCCCCTACCGGCGGGCCGTGGCCCTCGCCCTGGGCAAGGAACGCGACGGCCAGGTGGAGACCACGTGGGCCAGCGCCGGCGTCGACGCCGATCCCCTGCCGAGCGACCCGGACTGGTCCGGACACGCCGTGTACGTGGACGAGCGAAGCTTCCAAAGCGACGTGGACCCCAAATATGTGTGGACCGTCATCGAAGGAATCGGCGGCCGGAACGGCTGGTACTCCCTGCCACTGGCCTGGCAGGTGCGCGGCTGGCTGGACAAGCTCACCGGCGGGGCGGGGCTGCTGCGCGGCCGCCGGCACCCGCACCTGCTGGCCGAGGGCGAGGTGGTGGACTGGTGGCGGGTCGAGCGGATCGACCGTGGCCGGCTGCTGCGGCTGCGGGCCGAAATGCGGGCCCCGGGCCGGGCCTGGCTCGAACTTTCCGTGGAGCCGGAGGGGACTGGCAGCCGCTACCGCCAGCGCGCCATCTTCTTCCCCAAGGGCCTCAGCGGCCGCCTCTACTGGCTCGCAGTGCTGCCGTTCCACAGCGTCATTTTTCCCGCCATGTCGCGGAACATCACCGCCGCCGCCCGGGATCTGGAAAACCTCGAATCGGAGCCAGCCCGGCACACCACGTAGGATGTTGGAGCCCGAAACGTCCACTTCCACATCACGGAGGACCCCCCTATGGCCCTGAGTGCATCCACCACCGTTCCGCACAGCGTCGACCGCGTTACCGCGGTTTTCGTCAATGAAGACTTCCTGCGCCACACGAGCGAACTCGTCGGCGGCACGCTGGAATCCTTCGCCATCGACGGTGACACCGCCGGCGCTTTCAACACCACCACGGTGCGGACCATCCCCACCACCCGGATGCCCGACATTGCCCGGAAATTTGTTGGCGAAAGCCTGAAGGTGACGCAGCTGGAGGCCTGGGAGGCCCCCACCGCCGACGGCTCCCGGCAGAGCAAGATCTCCCTGAAGGTCTCCGGCGCCCCGCTGGACGTGAAGGCTGTCCAGCGTCTCGTGTCCGACGGCGGCAGCACCCGGATCGAGCTCGAGGGCGACGTGACCTCCTCGGTGCCGTTCCTTGGCGGCAAGATCGCCGACGCCGCAGAACCGATGGTCGGCAAGGCCCTGAACCTGCAGTCCCAGCAGGCCCAGGCCTGGCTCGAAAGCCACTGACCCCGTGGAACTGCCCGCGGTCCTCGCCGTCGTCCTGATCGTCGCCGGCGTCTGGTCCCTTGTTGTCTGGCCGCAGTTCCTGCGCCGGGTCATGAAGGATCCGCGTGCCCGCGACGCCAACGGCAAGGCCACGCGCTTCCTGACCGTCCATGTGGTTCTGGTCAGCATCTCCATGCTGCTGGGGGCCGCGACGGCGGCGATTGGCGTGGCCGGGCTGCTCAGCTAGCATCCGGCACACCGGCGGCGGCACGCGCACCCTGCGCCTGCCGCCGCCGGCCGCTAGAATCAGCAAAAAGGTGGACCGCTGAAAGGGGACGCCAGTTGCTACCCCGCCGCGTCGCCATCTGGGGCCTGTGCGCCTGCGTTCCGGTCCTCGGCCTGATTGCCTTCTGGCCGGTGCCCGTTGACCGGGGCGCGGCCACCTACCTCATGCGGTGGCTCCGGCAACTGCACAGCTGGGGCGTCCCTCCCTGGTTCGACTACGGGGTGGTGGAATTTTCCTCAAACGTGATCCTGTTTATTCCGCTGGGCGCCCTGGTCGCCATCATCCTGGGCCTGCGGCTCTGGTGGGGCGGGGCCGTTGCCGGGTTCATCCTCTCCGTCGTGATCGAACTCGGCCAGATGGCGTTCCTGCCGGCGCGCTTTCCGTCCGTCGCCGACGTCGCCGCAAACACGATCGGCGCCATGGCCGGCGCGCTCGTGGCCAGGCTGTTCATGGCGCGCCGTGAGGCTGTGCGATCCCGACGTCCACCACGTACCCTGTGAACAGGGCCCGACGGGAGGAAATCGGAACTATGCGGATCTCGGTTATTGGTTGCGGTTACCTGGGCGCGGTCCATGCCGCATGCATGGCAAAGCTGGGTCACGACGTCGTCGGAATCGACGTCGACGAACACAAGGTGGCACAGCTTTCAGCAGGCCACGCCCCCTTTTACGAACCCGTGCTCGACGAACTCTTGTCCCAACTTGAGGAATCGGGCCGGCTGCGGTTCACCACCGACATGGCGGCCGCCCGCGGCGCCGAGGTCCACTTCATCTGCGTCGGAACGCCGCAGAAACGCGGCGAAAACGGCGCCGACCTGCGCTATGTCGACGCCGCCGTCGCCTCGCTCGCTGAATACGTCTCCCCCGGCGACGTCGTCGCCGGCAAATCCACGGTGCCTGTGGGAACCGCCGCGGGCCTGGCCGAGGTGCTGGCGGAGGCAGAGCCCGGCGCCTCGCTGGTCTGGAATCCCGAGTTCCTGCGCGAAGGCCATGCCGTGACAGACACCCTGAACCCGGACCGGTTTGTCTACGGCACGCCGGACGGCAGCGAAGACCATCCCGCGGTGGCCGTCCTCGACAGGGTCTACGAGACTCCCCTGGCGGGCGGGACACCCCGTCTGGTGACGGACTACGCCACGGCGGAACTGGTGAAGACGGCAGCCAACTCGTTCCTCGCGACCAAGATCTCCTTCATTAACGCCATGGCCGAGGTCTGCGAAGCCACCGGCGCCGACGTCACCCGGCTGGCCGATGCGATCGGGCTCGACGAGCGGATCGGGCGGAAGTTCCTGAACGCAGGCATCGGATTCGGCGGCGGGTGCCTGCCCAAGGACATCCGTGCCTTCATGGCCCGCGCCGGCGAGCTGGGGGCGGACCAGGCTCTGACCTTCCTGCGGGAAGTGGATGCGATTAACATGCGGCGCCGGACCCGGGTGGTGGAGCTGACACGCGAACTGTGCGGCGGGTCCCTGCTGGGCCAGCGGGTCGCCGTCCTGGGCGCGGCGTTCAAGCCCGAAAGCGACGACGTCCGGGACTCCCCCGCGTTGAGCGCCGCCGCGCAGCTGCAGCTGCAGGGCGCCGTGGTGACGGTCACCGACCCCCAGGCCCTGCCCAATGCCGCCAAGCGCTTCCCCGAACTCCAGCTGGAACCGGACCTGGAGACGACGCTGCACAGGGCCGATGCCGTGCTGCTGCTGACCGAGTGGCAGGCGTACCGGGAGCTGGATCCGCACGCCGCCAAAGCCCTCGTGTCGGCGCCGCGCATCCTGGACGGCCGCAACGTCCTGGACCCTGCCAAGTGGCGGGCGGCCGGCTGGACCTACAAGGGCCTGGGCCGGCCCTGATGTGTTGCCGTCAGGCCGTCAGCGCCTGGCCGAGGGCGTCCTCCGCGGCCACCCAGGAGAGCATGGCGCATTTGACCCGGGCAGCATAACGGGACACGCCCTCAAACGCCGCGGCGTCGCCCAGCACCTCCGGGTCGGCCGGCACCTTCCCGCGCGAGCGCAGCACCTCGCGGAAGCTGTCAATGACGGTGCTGAGTTCCTCGACCGTCATGCCCTCGGCGAGGTCTGTCAGCACGGACGCCGAGGCCATCGAGATCGAGCAGCCGTCGCCGTCCCAGCGCAGCTCACTGACCTTCCCGCCGGCCACGGACACCCGGACCGTGATTTCGTCGCCGCAGGTCGGATTCAGCTGGTGGGATTGGCCGCAGCTGGCCTCCTTGGGCGCGTCCGCGGCGGCGAGGCCGCTGCCGTGCCGGGCCTTGGCATGTTCGAGGATGATCTGCTGGTAAAGCTGGTCAAGACTCATGGATGTCCGTCCTAGGCTTGGAAGTAGGCACGGACATCGGCGACCGCGTTCAGGAACGCGTCCACATCGTCCGTGGTGTTGTAAAGGTACGTACTGGCGCGCGTCGTCGCCGTCAGCCCGAGCCGGCGGTGCAGGGGCTGGGCACAGTGGTGGCCGACCCGCACGGCGATGCCGCGGCTGTCCAGGAACTGGCCGACGTCGTGCGCGTGGACGCCCGCGACGTCGAATGCCGCCAGGCCAATCCGCTCCTGCCCGGCCGCCGGACCCAGCACTCGGATCCCGGGGATGGACTCCAAGCCGCGCACGAGGCGCTGGCCGAGTTCGGCTTCCCAGGCGTGGATGCGGTCCATCCCGGTTTCGCTGAGGTAATTTACCGCCGCGGAGAGTGCCACGGCCTGCGAAATGCGCTGGGTGCCGGCTTCGAAGCGTTGCGGGCTGGGCAGGAAACCCGCCCGTTCCATCGTGACGGTGGTGATCATGGAGCCGCCGGTCAGGAACGGCGGCATCGCGTTGAGCAGCTCCGAGCGGCCATAGAGGGCGCCGATGCCGGTGGGGGCAAGCATCTTGTGGCCGGAGAACACCGCGAAGTCGACGTCGAGCGCCTTCACGTCCAGGGGCAGGTGCGGTGCGGACTGGCAGGCGTCGAGCACCACGAGGGCTCCCGCGGACCGGGCCAGGGCCACCAGGGCGGCCACCGGGTTGATGGTGCCGAGGACGTTTGACGCGTGCGTGAACGCCAGGACGCGGGTGCGCGGGCCGATGATGCCGGCAGCGGCCTCCATGTCAAGGGCGCCGGCGTCGTCGATCGGGATGAACTTCACGACGGCGCCGGTCCGGGCCGCCAGCTCCTGCCAGGGGATCAGGTTGGCGTGGTGCTCCATCTCCGTGACCACGAGCTCGTCGCCCGGGGCCAGGGCGAACCGGGCCGCTTCGGGTCCGGCGCCCGGCAGGGAAGCGTTGAGGAAGGAATAGGTGAGCAGGTTCAGGCCCTCCGTGGCGTTGGAGGTCCAGATCAGCTCATCCCACTCCGCCCCGACGAAGTCCGCCACCGTTTCCCGGGCGTTTTCGAACGCCTCGGTGGCCTCGACGGCGAGGTGGTGTGCCCCACGGTGGACCGCGGAGTTCCGCTGCTCATAGAATTCCTGCTCGGCCTCGAGCACGCTGAGCGGGTTCTGCGAGGTGGCACCGGAGTCCAGGTAGACGAGCGGCCTGCCGTTGACGTGCTGCTGCAGAATCGGGAAGTCGTTGCGGATCCTCAGGACCTCCTCGTTTCCGAGCGCGGCGGCAGAGCGGCGGAGATGGGCTGGGGTGGCAACCATGGCGGAGACTCCTGGATCGGCGTTCGCTGCGGCGTACACCGCGCCGGCCGGGCGGCCAGCGTGCAAAATACGTCACACAGATTAAACCTAATTATCCCACGTTCCTGCAGCCCTCCTGCGCGCCCACCGCGCGGCCACCGCGCGGACCCGCGCGGACCCGCACACCGCGGAACGCTCTCACCGCGGAACCCGAGCGGAGGTCCGCGCCCCGTTAGCCGGCTCCGGCGGCCATCGGCTCCCGCGGCGGTGCCCTTCGGCGGCCAAGACCCGGACCGCGACAGGAGCATTGCCCAAGGGCAGCCGCAATCAACCCCCAGCCAGGCGGGTTGGGCTGGTGCTGCCCAAAAATGGCAAACGACAAACAATAGGGGGCGCGGCGATGATCGCAGGGGCCGCGGGTGTGCGTCGCCGGGACCCATTGGCGGGATCCGTGGGCCGACGGGATCCAGCAGCGGCATCCAAAAAGCGACATGCAACAGGGGCACCGGAACATCCGGCCGGCTCTCACTGCTACGGCGCAAGGCCTGCGCGGCGCAAGGCTCGCCCGACATGCCGGCGCGTGACGCCAGGGCCGGCGAGGGCTTGCCCACAAGACGTCGTCACGCGCCGCTACCCCCTGCGGCGATGCCCGACGGCGCCGGTGTCAGGGCCGCGCTTCTCGATGGCGCGGACCCGCGTGTAGACCGATTAAGGGAGCCGGCGGCGGCTGGGGGGAGAGCCTCGGTCTCAGAAGGCTCTGACGCCGCCGGCTCCGACCTTGGCGCGCGGCTGCCCGTTGAGGCACCGCACGATTCCAATGAAGGAGTTAGTGGGAAAGATTACGGCCCGATCACCTCTAATGGTGGCAGTGGCCGCATCCGCAAGCAAGGAATTTGAGACCACACTTTCCTCGGGCCATGCTTGCGGTTGCTGACCGCCCTCAAGTTCCTCATTTTGAGACCTTTGTGAGCTGTTCGGGGTGGAGTTGTTCGGGATGGGACTGTTCGGGGTGGAGCTGTTCGGGTTGAATCTGTTCGGGATGGGGCTGTTCGTAGGACTGGCTTAAGTCAATCGCCCGAACGGACTCTGCACACGAGTAGCGTTTACCCGATTTCTGACGCCCTACTCGCCATGGCACTACTTGGAGCTACTCCCGCTGGTCCCGCAGGCCACCCGTGCTGTACGCACGCCACAGCCAGGTCACGCCATGCCGGGCCGGGCCGGTCAGGAGGGCAGCGGGCCGAGGTCCAGGAGGTCCGCCCGCCGGCCCACGCCGAGCTTGGCGAAGATCCGGGACAGGTGCCCCTCCACTGTCCGAAGTGACACACAGAGCGCGGTGGCGATCTCGGCGTTCGTGGCCCCGCCCGACACCAGTTCCAGGACTTCGGTCTCGCGGGCAGTCAACGGGGCGCCGTGATCGCTGCGGACGACCTCCAATTGCGACAACATTCCGGCCTCCACCAGGCGGTGATGGACCCGGCGCTGGACCGCGGTAAGCCGCCACCGCTCCGGGTCGTCTGCCAGGATCCGCTCGGCCTGCTGGGCGGCCTCAAGGGCAAGGAGCCCGTGCCCTGCATTGAGCGCGTCGTCGCTGATGCCAATGAGGTCGGACGCATCGGACGCCGACACCGCTCGCGCGTAGGACTCCACCAGCCTGGCTTCCGGGCCGTCGACTGCGCCGCTGCTGAGGGCGAGGGCTTCGGCGCCCGAGGTGTCACCGCCGCGTAGAGCGAGCCGCCTGATATCGGTTTCAACGCCCCGCAGGCTCTCGTGCAGGGCCTCGTCCGCCAGCCGCGCCAAAGCTCCGGCACCGCTCCCTCCGGGCCCTTCTCCGGGTTCAGCCGCCCGGCAGTACGCCTCTGCCAGCAGGTGAAGGGTTTTCGGCTCCCGGTACTCCGAGAGCCGGTAGGCCAGCACATGCTGGCTGGCCTCATGGTGGCGTCCGACGGCGCCTGCGGCATAGGCCGCAACGGCGCGGGCAAACGGCAACAGACCTAACGGGTCGGCGATAGTAAGCTCTTCGACACTCAGCCGAAGTTCGGCCAGGCTTTCACGCATCCTGCCCTGGCGCAACCGCGAGTAGCCCCGCATGAGGTGCAGCATGCCGCCGCTGTACAGCAGACGCCCAGGCTCACGGGCCGCGTAATCGTCCAGGACATTTCCGAGCCGGTCCCAGTCGCCGGCCCAGATCAGATTCAGGCAGTGGCGCACCACGAGGTCCTCGTAGACCAAGGGAAGTTCCAGGCTTGCGGTTCGGGCGCCGCCCCATGCCTCTCCGTCCAATCGCAGCCCTGCGCGGAGTTGACCTTGGGCGGTCAAGAGTTCGGCGAGGAGGGAAACTGCCGGGACCCGGATTTCGGGATAGGCGCCGGCCGCGGCGATGAGTTCGCGCAGCACGGTTCCAACTGCCATGAACTTCCCGTCCCACGAGTGACTCAGAAGCTCTGTGGCCAGTCCCCCGGCAGCTGTCACGTCCGACGGCCGTCCCGCCGGAGCGCGCCCGGAAAGGTCGGTGCACGTTGCGAAATCCGCAGACAGTGAATCCCGGGCCCGCGATTCCAGGAGCTCTGGTTCCATGGACAGTCCAAAGGCCGGGCTGTGCGTCCCGGCGTCGGCTTGCTGTTGCCGGGCCGGCGTTGCGGACCCGAGCCGGGCTGCGAGGAGGGCAGCCAGGTAGGACGGCCGTCCGGAGGGCACCGGCTGTGCGGCCTCCAGACACGCCACAGCGGCCTCGGTGCGCCCCGCGATGAAGTGCGAATAAGCCAACTGGATCCGGGCCTCGGGGAGGAACCGGACGTCCCGGATGGCGCCAGCCACCCGGGACGCGGTCGCAGGGTCCAGGTCCGTGTTCGCGGCGACAGCGGCCTGCAGGAGCTGGATCGGAGGGATCTCTACGCCGCAGTCCATGGACCAGCGCAGCCGGTTGAGGGCCGCTCCCGGCGCGGCGGCCCGTGCCGACGGAAGCGACAACACGCTCGAACGCAGGGCCGAACTGCGGCCG
This sequence comes from Arthrobacter sp. 01N444, assembly GCF_056399305.1. Taxonomy (NCBI): domain Bacteria; kingdom Bacillati; phylum Actinomycetota; class Actinomycetes; order Micrococcales; family Micrococcaceae; genus Arthrobacter; species Arthrobacter sp. 01N444. Next base: position 192,425 of record NZ_JBFTRB010000007.1, on the reverse strand, counting down.
GCCGGGACCCGCTGGCGGATAATCTCGCCAAGGATCGGGCTGGCCGCCCGTACCAGCCGGTCATGACCCGTGGAGACGGCAATGATGCCCGCGGTGTCCAGGGCATCAACGGCCTTGGGACCACTGATCCGCAGAATCTGGGACAGGGATAGCGGTCCGGCCATGGCAACGATCGTGGCGGCGGTCTTTTCCTCCGGTGTCATGGAGCGCAACTGCCGGTCCACAACGTCGGCGGCCGGAACTTGGGCCATGTCGGGGTTGGCCAGCAGGAACCATACTCCGTGCCGGAGGCCCAAGGCGCCGCTGGCCCGGGCATGCTGGATCAGGGACATCAGCATGAGCGGATTGCCGTCGGCCGCCTTATGGAACAACGCACTAACCCACGGAGAGACGTCGGCCCGCAGGACCTGCTCGCACAGTTGGTGGGTTCCGATCCGGCTCAGCGGGTAAAGGTCGAACTTGGCAATTATCCCGTCGTCCCAGAGCGCGAGGAACTCTTCCGGAATCATCGGCCCGGGACGGCAGGCCACGAGGATTCCCGCGGCGCCGGTCGCCGCCGCCTGAGCCAACTGCCGGACGGTCCCATGATCGAGGCAATGCGCGTCGTCGACCACAAACAGAGGGCGGTCCGCCTCGGATTTCAGGCTGCGCGCCATCGCTTCCACGACGGCTGCGTAGGAGTCGAGTTCCCGGTCAGGAAGCCGGGACAAGTACGGCGCCAAGGCACCGAAAGGAACGCTGGCCAGGGCCGGAGTGGCGGTCAGCCGAATCAGGCGGCGGTGGGGCTCGAGTTCGCGGATGGCGGCCTTGAGGACGGCGGTCTTGCCCGCGCCCGCGCCGCCGATGATGAGCGCACCTGATCGGGTGTCGTCACGCAGGCAACGCACCAGGTCCTTGACCAGCGCCGAGCGCTCGATCAGTGCCGAGGTCTCAGCCAGGCTTTCCATCGCCGGTTCTTCCTGCCAGTTTCTGCCCGTCTTGAATAGCCGTCCGGGTTGCCGCCTGCAGTCTGCCGGGCTCAGCCGAGCCTGGCGCTGTCTGCCGGAGTCGAGATGACATCTTTGAGTTCCGATCGGCTGGCGACGTGCAGCTTCGAATACACCTGATAGAGGTGTCCCTCCACAGTGCGGACGGATACGTGCATCTGTTCCGCGATCTTGCGGTTGGACGTACCGGCAGCGGCCCGGACCGCCACTTCACATTCCCTCGCCGTCAGGGTTGAGGTTGTAAGCGACCGCAGCCCGTTCTTCGGACTGCCGAACTTGTCATCGAGGGACTGCTGCGCCCGCTGGGCGATCCGCAGCGCGATGCGGTTGCCGGCGTCGTTCGCGCAGCCGACGGCTTTCCGCACCGCGTCCCGGGCGAACACGGTGTTGCCGCATGCCTCAGCTTCCTTGGATGCTGCCAGTAACTGCTCGCTGTCAGCCTCGCGCATGCCTTCGGCCAGCCGCGAGCACAGGGCCGCAAATTGTCCGGTCACCCTCCCGCTCAGGCTGCCGAGCTTCTGGCCCGTCTGGCGGTCTCCCAGCCGGGCCGCGGCGGACTGGAACAGGAGCGCGGGGGCCAGTGCTGACGTTTCGGCGTCGTTGCCCGCTTCGGCTGAGAGCGCACGGATGGACATTGCCCTCTGGCCGAGCTCGGCCTGGGCCGACAGTTCGAAATAGCGTGTGAGCCGTTCCACCAGCCAGGCCGCGGGCGGCCTGGCCTGGGCAAGATCGTCCAGTAGCAGGCCGGCCATTTCCTCTTCGCCCTGGAGTGCGGCGGCATAGGCACACACGGCCGCGGCCAGGCCGCCCAAAGCGTCGGGGTCCTGCGCCCGAAGCTGCCACCGGCCCGCCTGGAGCCGGGACAAGGCGTCGTCGAGGTGTCCGGCATGCAGGTCCATGACGCCGTGCCCGATCTCAAACATCCCGCCCAGCCTGGTCTGGGGCTCTGCGCCGCTGTACGTCTCCTCAAGATAGACGGACGTTTCCCTGAACTTGCCGGAGAGCAAAAGGAGGAGGAGGAACCTGCCCCTGATCTCACGAACCGCATGGTCCGGGAGCTGCACGCCGGCTGTGGCCGCCAGGATCTGCTTTCCGAGGGCGAGCGCCCGCACCACGTTGCCGGTGACGGCCAGGGCCTCGCTGCGCACGCTGGCGGTCAGGATCCTTGGTTCGCTGCCCAGGTCCCCCGCGTCCACGCCGTCGGTTATGGCCAGGACTTCGTCGTAGCGTCCACGGAAAGCGGCGAGCCCAGCCTCCGCCAGGCGCAGCCGCTCCCGGGCTGCAACGGCAACTGAACTCTGTGCGGCGGGCTCGGCAGCCAGCCGCTCGGCGAACTCCTGTATCCGGGCTTCGGGGTCGGCGCCCGGGGCGGTGCTGCGTTTGTCCAGTTCCACGCGCAGCAGCTGCAAAGCGGTCCACTCGGTCAGGGGAAGCTTGGCGCACGCGCCGTCATCCAGTGCCTCCAGAACCCGGCGTGCGGAGTCCTCGTTGTTCACCGAGATGTGGGCATTGACTGTTTCGATGGCCATCAGGGCAGCGGGTTCGCTTCCTTCGACCTCCTGGACAAATCGCAAGGCGGCCGCGTGGTCGGATGCACCGTTCGCGGCGCGTGCGGCGGCCAGGGCGACCTGGGAGCTCACCTCTTCCCCGCAATCCAGCGCCCAGGCGACGCCGGCCGAGCCGCCGGTGTCCAGCGTGTCCGATTCCTGGAGCACGGCCGTGAGCCGGCGGCGGAGTTCGGCGCTGCGCCCGGGCGGGACCACGTTGGCGACAATTCCGGCGGTCACCGGATTGGCGATGCTGACCATCGGCGGATGGTCATGGGTGACCCGGATCAGGGCCCGCTCCTGGAGCGCGTCCATATCCTGCGGGTTGGCGATGAGCATGAGTGTCTGCAACGGGACTGCCCCGGCGAGTGCCAGCAGTTCAAAGACGTCGCGCTGGCCGTTGCCGAGCCGGTTGAGGCGTGCCTTCACGACGTCCCGGATCTCTCCGGTCAAGGCGATGGGACCGTTGCCCAGGAACCACACACCGTCCTGGCGGATCACTGTGCCCAGCTTGATCTGCTCCCGGGCCAGGGAATGGAGGAACAAGGCATTGCCCCCGCTCGCACTCCAAAGCGCCCGGGCAGCGGTCAGGGAGAACCGGCCGCCGTATTCGTGGTGCAGCGTTGTTGCCGTCTCTGCGAAGTCGAACGGTCCGAGGTCCACCCGTCGGAGCAGGTCATCCTTCCACAGGCCCATGATGTCCCCGCCAATGTGCGGCATGTCGACGCACGCCGCCAGCAACGTGACATGGGACCCGGCGCTCAACTGGGCCACCATCATGCTGGAGAGCTCGTCGAGGTCATGGGCGTTGTCCACGAAGAGGACGATTCGCCGGCCTTCGGATTTGTTGTGGAGCAGCTGGGTCAGTCCGCGCAGCACCATCAGCGGGTGCTCGAGGTGGGAGGCGTCGAGGTCGTTGAGCAGGACGCTCAAGGCCCCGTAGGGAAGCTTGGAGGATATGGAGCTGCCCCTGACCTGGACTACCAGGTACTCGTCGCCGAGCTGCTCCAGGGCGCGCTGGGCGATAAAGGATTTGCCGGCCCCGTGGTCGCCCACGAGCACGATGCCGCAGCCGGAACCCGACGTCAGGGTCTCAACGATGTCGGCAACGACCTCCTGGCGGGTGAAGGGTCTGTCCTTACTGCGGCCATGACCGTTTCTTTGCGCCGGAAACAATATTTCTGTCTGGCCGCTGCCCGTTGGCAAGCCGGCGTCTTGCTGGAACATATGAGAGACCTTCGCAATCAAAGTGTGAGCGGTGATACCTCAACGGTAGGGACTACGCGTATTTTCGGTATGCGTAAGTAGTACTCGATTACCTAGCGAGTATTCCGCCCGCTCTACGTAGCTGTACTCAGTTGGACCGGCGCTGCCGCAAGGCCCAAACCAAGTAGTCGCCATCCCGCCGCACGTGTCCGGCGCCGGTAGCGGCCCGGACACCGGGGAAGCGGCCCCGCCACGGCCGGCCGGCCGGCGGACACGGCCCCACGCGGCCTCTCCCTTGCTTGCCGCTAGTGCCCGCCGATACCGGGAAGCTGCTCACGGCCCTTGACGTTGAGCTTCGCGTAGCTGCGGTAGAGGTGGCCTTCAACCGTGCGCACGGACACCTGGAGCTCTGCGGCAATCTGCCGGTCAGTGAGGCCGCGTACCGCCAGCGCCACAATGTCGCGCTCGCGGCGGGTCAGTATGCCGAGCGAGTCATCGTTCTTGGCCGCTTCGTCGCCGGGTAGGTCATCGGCCCGGTCCAGGCACCGCTTCCGCTGGGAATTGGCCATGCGCTCCCTGAGGGTGTCGCCCGCGGCCCGGTAGGCGTGCGCCGCGGCGTCGTAGGCGAGGGCGGCAAAGGCCCACAATTCCGCCGCTTCACAGGCTTTCGCGGCCTCAAGGAGGTCTGCGGCGTTGTCCGCGCTGATGGCTGCGGCGTAGGCGCAGATCGCGGCGGGCCTTGGCCCCTCGAGCCCGGCCCGGAGTTCGAGCAGCCTCGGCGCCGAGTCCGTGTCCCCCAGGGCCAGGCAGAAGGCCAGCGCGTCGAGTTCGAGCCCGGCGGTGTCCACTTCCGGGTAAGGTCGGCCGAGCCGCTTCAGTTCCGCGATGGCACCCGGGTAGTTCCCGAGCCGGGCCTTTCCATAGACCACGGCCATCGCGGCCAGTGAGCGCATGTACCGCGGCAGGGCCGCGGGTGCTGCCTCGAAGTCGGCGAGGAGTAGCTCCGCCTTCGTCTGGGCACCGACTTCGGCGGCTGCCGCGAAGGCCATGGCCGCCGTGAGCGCGAACAGCTGCTGAGGGTCGGTCAACCGCAGCGCTTCGAGCGCGGCACTTAGCGTGTTCAGGGCCTGGGCGGCCTTGCCCTGGTAGAGCAGAATGATGCCGTGCGCCGCGTGCACTCCCCCGCCGAAGGAAATCAGGTTGGGCCCGGATCCGGCGACGAAGCCGGTCAGGAGGCTTTCCGCCCCCTGCCAGTCGCCGGAGTGGATTGCGGCGGCCGCCGATCGGACGACGAGGAAGTCGGTGAGGAAGTAGAGCTCATCGTGATCGGCCCCGGCGGCCTCGATGGCCCGGGTCATCGCGGCGAGGGCGCTCAGTCCTTTGCCGCCGGCAAGCAGCCGCTCCGCGTCGAGGCAGAGCCGGAACGCCTGTACGAGGGTGTTCGACTGTGGGGTGTTCGAGGGTGGGGTGTTCGAGGGTGGGGTGTTCGACGGCGGGGTGTTCGACGGCGGGGTGTTCGAGTGTGGGGTGTTCGAGGGCGGGGTGCCGGCAGCCGCGTCCCCGCCGGACGCCGCCGCGGCCGGGGCTGCCGCGTACTCGCCCGCCAGCGCCAGGACCATGGCTTCCAGAATCTCCAGCCGCTCTTCCGTGGCACGGTGAATGGCTTCGGCGTCGTCCGGCCGGGCCGCGGCGAGGCGTTCGGCGGCGCGTCGGAGCACCTGTGCCCGCTTGATGATCTCCGCCGGTGTGTGGCCCAGCGCTGACATCGTTGCGGCCCACAGGAGGGATCCGGCCAGGAGCCCGGGGATGCTGTTTCCCTGCCCGAAATCGGCGTCGAGGATGTCCCGGGCCGCCATGTAGTCGGAGGCGTTGTAGCGGGTCCGTGCTATCACGGCGCGGGCCGCCATCTGCAGTTCCGGATCCTTGACGAGGACGGCAGCCTTGCGGGCGAGCTCGTCCTCGTAAAGCCGGCTCGCCAGCACGGCCGCCCTCAGGAGCTGCCGGTCCTCGACCTCCGCGCCGCATTCGATCGACCAGCTCACTTGCCGCAGCAGTCCCTCGGCAGACGTCGGCTCGCTGTCCATCTTGCGCAGCAGGCTTTGCCGAAGTTGCAGGCTCCTGGCCGGTGAAATCAGGTTCCGCAAGGTGTCGCCGTACACGGTATGCCACAGCCGCAGCTCACCCGTCCCGGTGTCCGTGACCCGGATCAGTTCGCTGTCGATCAGTGATCCCACGGCCTCTTCGCCGGCCACCGACTCGATCAGTTCCCGGGACACGGGTTCGGCCAGCGCCACGAGGTTCAGGGCCTGCCGTTCTTCCGGCGAGCGCAGCAGCAACTGGCGGCGCACGACGTCGGTCAGCCGGTCACCGTGGCTGTTCAGGTGCCGGGTGAACAACCAGACACCGTTGCGCCGCAGCAGCGTCCCGTCGTTCCTGGCGTCGTCCAGGAGCCCGTTGAGGAGCATCGGGTTGCCGCCGGAGGCCTCCCAGAGGATCTCGGCGACGTTTGGCAGCACTTGCGAGCCGAGCTCGCCCTCCAGCATCTCTGTGGTCTGCGCGAGGGTGAGCGGGCGCAGGTCGTGCCGCTCGGCGATGCCTTCAAACCAGAGCTGCAGGAGCGGTTCCGGCAGTCCGGGCCGGGCCGCCGCGCCCACAAGCAGTTTCGCCCAGCCGGCCGCCGCCAGCTCCGCGAGGATTCCGGCCGTCGCCTCGTCGAGATCGTGTGCGTCGTCAACGACCAGCAGGAGGGGCTTCTGGGTGGCCCGCTTCTGCTCTTCCAGATGCGCCCACAGCGTCCTCAGCACGGCCAGCTGCGATGTTGCTTCCTGGACCGGCAGTCCGACGATGAAGGGACCCAGGACACCGTAGGGCACCTTGGTCAGCGACGCGCTGCCGTGGATCGGCACCGGCGTCACCTCCGGGGCCAGCTCCCCGACGACTGCATCGATGAGCCTTGATTTGCCCATCCCACTGTCACCGAGGACGAACACGGCCACATGGCTGCCGCCCTGGAGGGCTTCCACTGCAGACATCAAATCTTCCGACCTCCCGGTCAAGGCGCGGGCCGGCGCCGTGCCGGGGTTTCCCGCCGGCCCCTTAGATGAGTCCAAGCAGATCACTTCGCGAAGAAACGCCGAGCTTCGTGAACACCTGGTACAAGTGGCCCTCCACGGTCCTGACGGAAATGCCCACTTCCAGGGCGATGTCCTTGTTGGAGACCCCGTTCCCGGCCAGGGTGGCGATTTGCCGCTCCCGGTCCGTCAGCAGCGGGCCCTTGTTGCGCGGCATGACGGGCAGCGCCGGTACGGACTCCGAGAGGCTCTCCAGCATGCTGTAGGCGGCGTTGGCGCTGGCGGTTAGCCCGGCGCCCTTGGCGAAGTCGAATGCGAGCGCGGCGCACCGGGCCTGGACGGCGTCCAGTTCGAGGCCCGCGGCCTGCCCGGCGGCTTCGAGCATGATCGCGGCGTCCTTCTTCCGGCTGCCGACGGCGACCGTCCGGGACAGCTCGGCCAGCGGCCCCTGCCGCAGCCCGGCGATTTCCTCCATGAAAAGAAAATCCTTGACGGTGCCGTTGACGGTGGCCCCGAGCATGCAGATGCCGGCCAGGGTGTAGCGGCCCTTCCGGAAATGCTCCTCCGCGGACCGTATCAGCCGGTCCTTGGCTTCGGGGTCACCGAGCCACCGCGAGGCCATATCCATGCAGAACTCGGTGGAACTGCCGACCGTGAAGCGGGCCGGGCCGTCAGCCGAGCGGGCCCGGTCCAGGTAGATCGTGGCCTGGACCGAGTTGCCGGTCTGGGCGTAGGCAAAAGCAGTAGCGGCGTAGGCCTGGCGCAGGGACTGCAGGCTCGCCCGGACCTCCAGCTGGGCGATCGCGGCCAGCAACGGATCCAGAGCCATGTACCCGCGGCCGGCATAGACATAGGCGAGTCCGACGGCGAGGTCCGTTGCGGCGCTGCCGGAATGCAGCCCGTGCCCGGCCCGGCCGCTCGCGTCCTTGAGCATGTCGATGGCTTGGCGCCACAGGCCCGAGAGGAGCAGCACGTTGAAAGAGCGCCAGGCGAAGTTTTCCCGGATGCGCGGCACGTTGGACCACTCGCCCAGCTGTCCGCCGATTTCCCGCATGAGTTTGCGGGCGTCGAGTTCGTGACCGGTCATGGACCAGGCCTCCATCAGGATGATGGCCGACCTGAGCCGGTGCACGGGATCGGCGCCGGGCACGTCCGTGGTGGCCGCGGTGGTAAGCCGCTGCATCATGGGCTGGAAATCCCCGATGAAAGAGAAATAGTTGAACTCGCACAGATCCAGGCAGAGCCCCGCCCGGGCAAGCGCCGCAGGGGCGGGGGACGGCTCGTCCAGGCTCAGGTCCTGGAGCCGTACCCTGGCCTGCCCAAGCAGTTCGGGGACCTGGCCGGAGCGGTCGTCCAGCCACGCCATGCAGTCAGCCTTCGCCGCGATGAATTCGGCGAAGTTCTCGGCCGCAAGGCCGTTGACCTGCCGTTCGGAGACGTCGTCCAGCGCGGACATGGCCTGCAGCGGCAGGCCGAGCTGGAGGTAGGCAGCCGATTTCTGGAGCTGCCCTTCGGCCCATTCAGGGTCCGAGGGAGAGAGGCTGCCGGCGCATTTAAGGGCAAATTTCGGGTCGAAGAGCTTGACGGCGGCACTGGCAGCCGCGACGGCGTGGGCGGGGGCCAGCTGGGCGTGGCAGTCGTGGGTCCACGCCGCGTAGGCCAGCAGGTCTTCGACTGTCAGTTCGTCCAGTTCATGTTCCTGGTGTCCGGGGACCTTGTCCCGGAGCTCCAGCCGGCGCTCCACACTGAGCCAGTTGCGGACAATGTCGCCGAGGTAGCGGTCGCCCAGCGTAACGAGGTGCCGGTCCGCGCGGTCGACCACGATCTGGCCGGCCTCTTCCATGTCGGCGATGACACCGGGGCTGTACATCCTGGCGAGCCGGGACAGGGGCAGGGTCCGGGCACAGGAGAGGACGTCGATGACCTCCCTGGCCTCGGGTGTTTCCCTGGCATACCTGGCCCGGACAATATCCTCCAGCGCCGTGCGGCCATCCAGCACAACCTCATCGAGCAGTGTCCACACGGATCCGGACAGGACCAGGTTGCCGCGTTCGATTTGTTCGGAGACGACGGCCTGCAGGAGCGTGGGGCTGCCGCCGACCAGCTGGTGCAGCTGGCTTGCCAGGGCGGTCGAGACCCGATGGCCCAAAGCTGACTGCAGGACCTCCAGCGTCTCGAGCTCGGTCAGGTTGGCGAGCCGGACCTCGGCGAGCTGGCCGGAAGTGATGAGCCAGTAGAAATCGGGCGGAAGGTCAGTGGTGCGCTGGGCCGTTGCGATCAACCGGGCGGTCCGGGTCTGGAGCAGGTTGAGCAGGACCCCGGTGCTGAGTTCATCGAGGGCACCGGCGTTGTCGAGCAGGATCACGCACTGGCGGCCGGCGGCGTCGTCGCGGATCAGCGAGGTAATGCCGTGCAGGATGGCGGTCGGCGAGCCCAGGGAACTCTGCGGGAGCCGCGCAAGGGTGAAGGCGAGGCAGCCGTACGGCGTTGCCGAACCCGGCCCCGAACTGCGGAGCTGGATGGTGTACACCTCGGGGCCGAAGCCCGCGAGGGCGGTCCGGCCGACAAGCGTTTTGCCCACGCCGCGGTCGCCGGTGATGACGACGCCCATCCGGTCCTGGGCAAGCAGTTCCTGGCGGACACGCTCGGCATCAGCGTTCCGCGCCAAACCGGACCAGCCGTGTCTCGCGACCTGGCCGGCAGCATGTTCTTCTTCGGCGGGTGCCAATGTAGTGGAAACATTCCCCCAGCCCAGCGAATCCCTCGACATGTAGTTTCCTTCGTACCGCTTTGCAGACAGCAACCCCGGACTGCCCACTTAGAAGTAGCGTATCCCTATCCCCCGACGTGAGAGTAGACAGATCATAGCTGGAATGCGGAAAGCTTGGAAAGGAAACACGCAATCGGCATGCAACTTAGTCCTCGCCCGCCCGCCGCGGGCCCGGGCCGGCCCGCGGTCGGGGCGTTTCGGCTGCGTGCTGTTTTGCCTGCGTTTACGTCCGGGAGGGGCTACGTCGCCTTGGCGGGGTGGAACTTTTGTTGGGCGGCGGTGAGGCCGTCCCGGACCAGGAGTTCGACGGCGTCGGCAGCTGAGTCGATGAGGAAGGGCAGTTCCTTTTTCTCCGGCGCGGAAAAGTCACGCAGGACAAAGTCCGCGGTCTCCATCCGTCCGGGCGGACGCCCGACGCCCACCCGCACGCGCAGGTAGTCCTTGGTGGCCAGGGCCTTGGAGATGTCGCGCAGTCCGTTGTGGCCGCCTTCGCCGCCGCCGATCTTGAGCCGCACGGTGTCGAAGGGGATGTCGATCTCGTCATGGACGGCAATGACGTGGGCCGGATCGATGCCGTAGAACTGGGCCAGGGCAGACACCGGGCCGCCGGAGACGTTCATGTATGACAGCGGCTTGGCCAGCACGATCCGGGGTCCGCCGATGCCCAGGCGCCCTTCGAGGACCTGGGCACGCGATTTGTGCGATTTGAAGCCACCGCCGACGCGCGAGGCGAGTTCGTCCAGGACCATCTGGCCGACGTTGTGCCGGTTGTGGCTGTACTCGGATCCGGGGTTGCCAAGGCCTACGATCAGCCAGGTGTCGGTCATGGGTCAGTCCTTCGGTGGGACGCAGCCGGGGGCGCGGCCAGTGGGGCGGGTCAGGTGGGACGGGTCAAGTGGGTCGGGGCAGGCAGCCGGCTACGGGGCGCGTACGGCGCGGGATACGGCATCAGAGACGACGGCGGCCGGGCCCCTGAGGGACCCGGCCGCCGTAAAATTCAACGGAATTACTCGGCTGCTGCTTCGGCCGACGGTGCGGCTGCTTCGCCCTCTTCGCCCTCTTCGACGTTTTCGGTGGCCTCGGAGATGTTGACGACGAGCGCTTCGGGGTCGGCCAGCAGGGTGGAACCCTTCGGCAGGACGAGGTCGGAAGCGTGGATGTGCTCGCCGGCGCTACGGCCTTCGATGCTGACCTCGATGGCGGTCGGCAGGTGGGTTGCCTCGGCCTCGACGGAAACGACCGTCATTTCCAGGTTGTGGACGTTGCCCGGAGCCAGTTCGCCGCTGAGGTGAACGGGCACGTCAACGGTGACCTTCTCGCCGGTGCGGACGGTCAGCAGGTCGAGGTGCTCGATGATCTGCTTGATCGGGTTGCGCTGGATGTCCTTGACGAGGGCCAGGTGCTGCTCGCCGTCGATGTCCAGGGTCAGCAGGGCGTTGGCGGTGCGGACGGCCAGGGTGGTGGCCTTCGCCGGCAGGGTGATGTGGATCGGCTCGGCACCGTGGCCGTAGATGACGGCCGGGATCAGGTTGGCCATGCGGGCGCGGCGGGCGAAGCCCTTGCCGAATTCGGTGCGGACTTCTGCTGCGAGCTTCTGCTCAGACATGGATATCTCCTCGTGGGATTTCAAGCTGTGGGACTAAACGGTGTTCAGCAAGGGCGGAGGTCTGTTTACGACCTTCAACGCCGGGCTGCCGTGCGGCTGCCCTTCAGAAGGAGATTCAGACCCAGTCGATTACGGAGACCAGCAGTCCGGGTTCCGATTAATTTCCCGTCAATAAGGAATTCAATACGGAAGGCCGGCGCTCTCCCTCGCCAAGGTTTCGGTACAAGGCTACCAGCGGAGGGACCGGTTTCTGAAACCGGGCCCTCCGCCGGCCGGCTTAGGCCTGGCCGTCGAACAGGCTGGTGACGGAACCGTCGTCGAACACTTCACGGATGGCGCGGGCGATCAGCGGCGCGATGGAGAGCACGGTCAGCTGCGGGAAGCGCTTGTCCGCGGTGATCGGCAGCGTGTTGGTGACCACCACTTCGCGGGCGCCGGACTCGGAGAGCCGGCGGGCCGCCGGATCGGAGAACACGGCATGGGTCGCGGCGATGATGACATCCTTGGCGCCGGCGTTCTTGAGCACCTGGACGGCGCCGGAGATGGTTCCGCCGGTATCGATCATGTCGTCGATCAGGACGCAGGTGCGGCCTTCAATCTGGCCCACGACCGTCTTGGAGACGGCCTGGTTGGGCACGGTGAGGTCCCGGCTCTTGTGCACGAACGCCAGCGGCGCGCCGCCGAGGCGCTCGGCCCACTGCTCGGCCACGCGGACGCGGCCGGTGTCCGGCGAGACGACCGTGACCTTGTCCGAGCCGACCCGGGTGCGGATGTAGTCGGCCAGGAGCGGAATGGCCATCAGGTGGTCCACGGGGCCGTCGAAGAAGCCCTGGATCTGGGAAGTGTGCAGGTCCACACTCATAATCCGGTCGGCGCCGGCGGTCTTGTACAGATCGGCGACGAGGCGTGCCGAGATCGGCTCGCGGCCACGGCCCTTCTTGTCCTGCCGGGCGTAGGGGTAGAACGGGGACACCACAGTGATGCGCTTGGCGGAGGCCCGCTTGAGCGAATCGATCATGATCAGCTGTTCCATGAGCCAGTTGTTCAACGGGGCCGGGTGGGCCTGGATCACGAAGGCGTCGGTGCCTCGGACGCTCTCGCCGGCCCGCACGTAGATCTCGCCGTTGGCGAAGTCGTAGGCGTCCAGGGGCAGCAGCTCGGTGCCGAGCTCCTTCGCGATCTCCTTCGCCAGCTCAGGGTGCGCGCGCCCCGCGGCCAGCACCAGCTTCTTCTCGCCGTGTGCCGTAATTTCGCTCATGATTGCTAGCCCTCTTCTGTCGGTGCCGGAGTAGTGGAGGATGTTGGGGCGGCGCCCGCGGCGGAATCCACCGCGGCAGCGGATGCGGCCAGGGCGGACTCGGCCAGGCCGGCGGAAACGGAACCGGGGCGGTTGGCCGCAACCCAGCCGTCCGAGTTCCGCTGCTTGGCCAGGGTGACGGCGAGGGCGCCGGCCGGGACGTCCTTGCGGATGATCGCCCCGGCGCCGCTGTAGGCGCCGTCGCCCACGCGCACGGGGGCCACGAACACGGTGTTCGAACCGGTGCGCACACCCGAGCCGATCACCGTACGGTGCTTCTTCTCGCCGTCGTAGTTGGCCGTGATGTTGCCGCAGCCGATGTTGGTGTCCTCGCCGATCTCCGCGTCCCCGGCGTAGCCGAGGTGGGACAGCTTCGAGCCGCGGCCGATCGTGACGTTCTTGGTTTCGTAGAACGCGCCGATCTTGCCGGTCTCGCCCAGGACGGTGCCCGGGCGCAGGTAGGTGAAGGGGCCGACGCTGGCGCGCGCCCCGATCGTGGAGCCGGAGCCATGGGTGCGGATCACCGTGGCGCCCTCCCCCACCGTGACGTCGGTCAACGTGGTGTCCGGGCCGACCACGGCGTCGCGCGCCACCGTGGTGCTGCCGTGCAGCTGGGTGTTGGGCAGGAGCCGGACGTCCTCGTCGAGCGTCACCGTGGCGTCGATCCACGTCGTGGCGGGATCCACGACGGTCACGCCGGCGCGCATCCAGGCTTCGAGGGTGCGGCGGTTGAGTTCAGCGCCGAGCGCCGAGAGCTGGACGCGGTCGTTGGCGCCCTCCACCTGCCAGCGGTCGTCGGTGACGACGGCGGCGACGCGGCCGCCCGCGGCGCGGGCCAGGGCCAGGACATCGGTGAGGTACTTTTCGCCCTGGGCGTTGTCCGTGGTGACGTGGACCAGCGCGTCGCGCAGGACTGCGGCGTCGAAGGCGTAGATGCCGGAGTTAACCTCACGGATTTCGCGTTCGGCGCTGGTGGCGTCCTTGTGTTCGCGGATTCCCGTGACGGTTCCGTCTTCTGCGCGGAGGATGCGACCGTAGCCGGTGGCGTCCTCGAGCACGGCGGTGAGGACGGTGACGGCGTTGCCCTCGGCCTCGTGGGCGGCGACGAGCTCGCCGAGCAGGCCACCGGTGAGCAGCGGGACGTCGCCGTACGTGACCACGACCGTTCCGGCCAGCGGGCCTTGGGGGTCGAGCGTGTCGAGCGCTTCCAGTGCCGCCTCGACCGCGCGGCCGGTGCCGGGCACATCGTCCTGGTCCACAATCAGGGCTTTCGGATCGAGGGCGGAGACGTGGGCGGCCACGAGGTCGCGTTCATGCCGGACCACCAGGGCCAGCTCGCGGGGGCTGATACTGCGGGCCGCCTGGAGCGCGTGGCCGACCAGCGAGCGGCCGCCGATCTCATGGAGAATTTTGGGGGTACGGGATTTCATCCGGGTACCGGCCCCTGCAGCTAGGACGATCACGGCGGCCGGGCCAGTATTCTCGGGGCTCACGTATTGGCTCTCCTTGCTTGGTTGCGCGGTGTGTCTCGCCAAGTTCCGCCCATAGGACTCGAACCTATACTCCACGGCTCCAAAGGCCGGGGTGCTGCCATTACACCAGAGCGGACCGTGCCCAGGCTTGACCTGTGGCACGAGAATCAATTCTGCCACGAAGGTTGATGCTCGTGCGACTCAGCGCCGCGGAAGGAGCGGGCAGGCGCGGGTGGGCGGTGCGGCCGGCGCCACGGGACATGCCCATTCCTGGTCCGCGCGGCGGGACATGTGCCGCAGGATTCACGAGCTCCGCGGAACGTGCCTTCCTGGGTGTGCGCAGAGACCCCGTTCCCCACGCGGGACATGCCCAGCGTTGGAGCCGAGCAATGGACATAATGCCAATATGCCCATCCCTGGACCGGGCCGAGGGGCATGCCCAGCGGAAATTCAGCCCTACAAGGGACATGTCCAGTGCTGGCCCGCGCGGCCGGACATGTGCCGCAGGATTCACGCACTCCGCGGGACGTGCCTTCCCGGGCATGCTCAGAGACCTTGGTCCCTATGCGGGATATGCCCAGTGTTGGTCCCGGACAATGGGCATAACGCCAATATGCCCATCCCTGGCCCGCGGCGAGGGACATGCCCGGCGGGATTTGAGCCCTCCAAGGGACATGTCCAATGCTGGCCCGCGGCGAGGGACATGCCCTGCGGGATTTGCGCCCTCCAAGGGACATGTCCAATGCTGGTCCGCGCCGTGGGACATGCCCTGCGGGATTTGAGCCCGCCAAGGGACATGTCCGGTGTTGGTCCGCGCCGAGGGACATGTCCCGTGGGTTTTGAGGGCTGCGAGGGACATGTCCAGCGGTGGGTGCTCACGCTGGGCATGTCCCGGGGAGGGCAGGAGGCTACTCCCCCAGCACTTCCAAGGCTTCGAGCCATTCGAGTTCAAGGGCTTCGCGTTCCCCGGCCAGTTCCTGGAGTTTCGCGTTAAGCCCGGCGAGCTGGTCGAACTTGCTGGCGTCCCCGGCCCCGGCGGTCATCTGGGCGTGGATCTTGTCTTCCTGCTGCTTGAGTTTGCCCAGCTGGCGGTCGATCCGGTTCTTGGCCTTGCGGGCGTCGCGCTTTTCGGCCTCAGAAGGGCCGCTGGCGGCGGGAGCGGATCCACCGCCGGCGGAGGTGACGGGGTTGCCGCCGCCGGTGATCGTGGAGCCGGCCAGGGCCCCTTCCCGCAGTTCGAGGTACTGGTCCACGCCGCGCGGCAGGGCACGGATCTTGCCATCGCCAAGGAGCGCCATCTGGTGGTCCGTGACGCGCTCGAGCAGGTAGCGGTCGTGGCTGACGACGACGAGCGTGCCCGGCCAGCCGTCGAGCACATCTTCGACGGCGGCGAGGGTGTCGGTGTCGAGGTCGTTGGTCGGCTCGTCAAGCATCAGCACGTTCGGCTCCCCCACGAGCAGGCGCAGGAGCTGCAGCCGCCGGCGTTCGCCACCGGAGAGGTCCTTGACCGGGGTCCACTGCTTCTCGTTGGTGAAGCCCAGCTGCTCCACGAGCTGGCCGGCGGTGAATTCCTTGCCGCCGACGTTGAAGGAGCGCTTTTCCCGCTCGATCACTTCGATCACGCGCAGGTCCGAGACGTCGTCGAGTTCCTTGACCTCCTGGGTCAGGACCGCGGTGACCACCGTCTTGCCGCGCTTGACCTTCCCGGAGCTGGGCTGGATCTCACCGTTGAGGAGTTTGAGCAGGGTGGTCTTGCCGGCGCCGTTGACGCCCACGACGCCCAGCCGCTCCCCGGGGGCGAGGCGCAGCGTGATGTTGTCGAAGAGCTTCTGCCCGGGCTCGCCGCCGAGGAAGTCCAGCGAGACGTGCTCGAGGTCCAGGACATCCTTGCCCAGCCGGGCGGTGGCCATCTTGCTCAGCGCCGTCGAGTCGCGCGGCTCGGGGACGTCCGCGATCAGGGCGTTGGCTGCCTCGATCCGGAACTTGGGCTTGGCGGTGCGGGCCGGGGCACCGCGCCGGAGCCAGGCGAGTTCCTTCTTCACGAGCTGCTGGCGCTTGCTTTCCATCACGGAAGCGGAGCGGTCGCGCTCGGCCCGGGCCAGGACGTAGGCGGCATAGCCGCCGTCGAACGGGTCCATGATGCCGTCGTGGATTTCCCAGGTCTTGGTGCAGACTTCGTCGAGGAACCAGCGGTCGTGGGTGACCACGAGGAAGGCGCCCTGGTTGGCCCGCCAGCGGGTCTTCAGGTGCCGGGACAGCCACGCGACGCCTTCGACGTCGAGGTGGTTCGTGGGCTCGTCGAGCATGATGACGTCGTGGTCCTCGATCAGCAGCTTGGCCAGCGCCACACGCCGCTTCTGCCCGCCGGAGAGCGCGTGGACGTTGGCGTGCCAGTCGACGTCGGACACCAGCCCGCCCATGACTTCGCGGATCTGGGGATTGCGGGCCCACTCGTAGTCGGCCTGGTCCCCCACGATCGCGGCGCCGACGGTGAGGTCGCCGTCGAGCACGTCGCTCTGGTCCAGGTAGCCGATGTTGACCTCGCTGCGCTTGGTCACCCGGCCGGAGTCCGGGGTGGAGCGCATGGCCAGCAACCGCATCAGGGTTGACTTGCCGTCACCGTTGCGGCCCACCATGCCAATCCGGTCGCCCTCTTCAAGGCCGAGGGTAATGCCATCGAGGACGGTACGGGTTGCATACGAGACCGTGAGGTTCTCGCCGCCGAGCAGGTGTGCCACTGGGAACTGCTTTCTTAGGTGTATCGGTGAAGTGAAGCTGTGAAGTCATCGGATGCGATGCGTCAAAAGCTCCTAAAGGAGCGTATCGGAGATGATGCGGGCCCCGTGCACCGGCCCGTGCACCGCCATGGCGTCGAGGCTGTGGTGCCGCAGCTCTTCGGCGAGCCCGGCGGCCGCGGCGGGGCTGTGCGCGAGGAACGCGACGGTGGGTCCGGAGCCGGAGACGATGCCTGCGATCGCGCCGCAGGCCTCGCCGCGGCCCAGGGTCTCGCGCAGGCCCGGGGCCAGTTCGATCGAGGCGCGCTGGAGGTCGTTGACCAGCACGCGGCTCAGGGCGTCGGCATCGCCGCTGCGCAGAGCCGTGAGCACGCCGGGATCCACTGCGTCGGGTTCGTCCACCGCCAGGCCCTCGGCCGCGCGCAGGCGGTCCAGGGTGCGGTAGACCTCAGGGGTGGGCAGGCCGAAGTCCGCGCTGACCAGGACCCAGTCCGTCTGGGCCTTGACCAGGGCCGGCGAGAGGTCATCGCCGAGGCCCAGTCCGACGGCGGTGCCGCCCAGCAGCGCGAAGGGAACATCGGCGCCGAGCTCGGCGGCCAGGTGGGCCAGCTCATCGCGGGACAGTCCGCTGTTCCACAACGCGTCGCAGGCCAGCAGGGTGGCGGCGGCGTCGGCTGATCCGCCGCCCATGCCGCCAGCCACGGGCACCCGTTTGGTGATCTCCAGGTGGACACCCGTGGAGTGTTCCGAGACGTCGGCCATGATGGCGGCGGCTTTGTAGGCCAGGTTGCGGTGATCGAGCGGAATGTCCACCCCGTCGAGGTCCACGGTGCTCGCATCGCTGATGCTGACGGTGATCTCGCCGGTATCGGTGCTGGTGGCGGCAATTTCTTCGTAGAGCGAGACAGCCAGGTAGACGCTGGCCACGGAGTGGTAGCCGTCCGGCCGCAGCGGTCCGACATCCAGTGAGACGTTAACCTTGCCTGGAGCTTTCACCCGGACGGTCCTCGCGGCAAAGCGCCCTCTCACTGCGTTCATGGCTCCACGCTATGGCATCGCGGCCCGGGCTCCAAGCACGCAACAGCCCTTGGAGGCGCCCATGCAGAGCTCACAAGGAGCTCAGGAGTCCGGTTGTCCTTGGGCTTCGGCGATTCTGGCGAACGCCGCGATGTCGATCACTTCGCCGCGCGCGGTGGGGTCGACGCCGGCGGCCCGCAGGCAGCGTTCGGCCTCCGCGGCGCTGCCGGCCCAGCCGGCCAGCGCGGCCCTGAGCGTCTTGCGGCGCTGCGCGAAGGCGGCGTCGATCACGGCGAAGACCTGCTCCCTGGTGGCGGTCGTGACGGGGGGCTCCCGGCGCGTGAAGGCGACGAGCCCGGAATGGATCTTGGGCGCTGGCCAGAAGACGTTCATGCCGATCACGCCGGCCTTGCGCATGCTGCTGTACCAGGCGGCTTTGACGGATGGAACGCCGTAGGTCTTGGAGCCGGGCCCGGCCGCGAGCCGGTCGGCGACTTCATCCTGGACCATGACCAGGCCGTGCTGCAGGCTCGGGAAGTGCTGCAGGAGGTGCAGCACCACGGGAACGGCCACGTTGTAGGGAAGATTCGCGACGAGGGCGGTCGGCTCGACGGGAAGTTCGGTGACCCGCATGGCGTCGGCCAGCACGAGGTGGAAGTTCCCGACGGCGTGCGGTCGCCACGCGGCGACAGTGGCCGGCAGGCGCCCGGCAAGGACCGGATCGATTTCGACGGCGACCACGCTGCGGGCGGCGTCCAGCAGGCCAAGGGTCAGTGACCCGAGTCCGGGGCCGACTTCCAGGACGATCTCATCGGCCCGGATGTCGGCGGCGTTCACGATCCGCCGGATGGTGTTGCCGTCGATCACGAAGTTCTGCCCGAGGGTCTTCGTGGGCCGCACGCCGATTTCCTCTGCCAGCCGGCGGATATCGGAGGCACCCATCAGCGGTGCGGGCGCCGCTCCGGGCAGGCTTTCGGGGGCGGAGGGGCTCGGTTCAGTCACCTAGGTATCCTATCCCGGCGCCGGTACGCCGCAGGCCGGGTCCGGAGGGAATCCGGACCCGGCCTGTGCTCTCCCCTGGCTGTGGTCGGCAGCCGCGGGAGTCGGGCGTTTAGTTGCGGGCGTTCAGTGGCGGGCAGTCAGCCGCCGGCCTGGCCTGCTAGCTGGAGGCTGCCCAGCCGCAACCCCAGGGCTGCAGTCCGCGCTGGGCGTAGACCCGGTTGGCGACGGCGATCTGCTGGGCCTTGGTGGCGGCCGCGGCGTTCGGGGCGTAGGCGCCGCCGCCCGAGCTGAGCCAGGTGCCGACGTCGAACTGCAGGCCTCCGTAGTAGCCGTTGCCGGTGTTGGTGGACCAGTTGCCGCCGGATTCGCACTGGGCGATCTTGTCCCACATGCCCTGGTTCATCATGGCGGGGGCGGCCGCACCGGTGTTGGCGGCGGGCTTGGGCTTTTCCTTGGTGCCGACAGTGACCTTTTCGGTGACGGGCTGGACGCTGACGGTCTCGGACACCAGGGTCCGGGAGGCTTCGCGGCCATCCACGAGGACCAGCTTGAAGTTCTTGCTGGTGGTGCCGGCGACGCCGGCCTGGGTGACCTTCTTCTCACCCTTGAACATGTCAGCACTCTCGGTGGTGAGCGTTTCGAAGGCGACGGGCTCGGTGGTGTTGGCCGTCTTGCTGACGTCGACACGGGAGACCTTGATCACCATGTCATTGACCACCGGGGCGTTCCCGGGCTGGGAGACGCGGTCGCTGGCCCCAAGCGAAAGCCCGGCGTCCTCGAGCACTTTGGCGACTGTGGCCGCCGTCGTGGTGGTCGCTGCCGCCTTACCGTCCGCAACGAGGCTCACCTTTTTCGGCGTCGAGATGGAGACGAAGGAGCCGGAGACGGCGAGCTGGGCGTCCTTGGGCACGGAGACCTGAGAAGCGCTGGCCACGCCGAGTTCGGTCACGAGCCCTTCGACGGTGGGTGCGGTGGTGGAGATGGTCCGTTCGGCGCCGTCCAGGCTGACCTTGACGGCCTTGGCGAGATTGACGTTGATGACTGACCCGTCCTGCACATGGGCGTCCGCCGAAGGCGACACCCTGTCAGATGGCTGCAGTTCAACCTTGGCGCTCTTGACGACTTCCCCGACGGTTCCGCCGAAGGTCTGGACGGAGCTGACTTTGCCATCCACGTTGAGTGTGATCGTCTTGTTATTGCCGACGAAGGCCACGAGGCCCAGCACCAGTGCCACCAGCACCACGAGCTGCGTGCCAACCTTGACGAAGCTGAACTTGCCGTCCGATGTGAAGAACTTGACCACAATTGCCCGAATCTCTTGGACCTTCCGGGCACGGGGAAAAGTGCACGTGGCCATCCCCCGCGAGCGCGCCAACGGCGGCTCCGGACAGCGTCCGGAGCGTCACGGAACATGCGTGCACTGCCTCACCCAAAACGAGAGCGCGCATGTGGTTCGTTGGCCACAATGCACGCCCTGCTGGAGTGAAATTATCCGTAGGCCTTCCCCGACCCCGGCTAATAGTTGACCACTGTAATCGAAGCGTTATAAAGGAACCAAGAATTTGTGCATACCCCGTATCTACACCGGGAGTCTGGATGAGGGTGGTTCAGTCCCAGGATCCGTACGCCCGCACCGTATTTGCGGCGATCTGCGCACACAGCCCGGAAAGCTCCGACCCAGTCACATCGGCCATGGCCCGCACCGTGTACGGAACCATGTAGCTCGCGTTCGGCCGGCCGCGATGCGGGTGCGGGGTGAGGAAGGGCGCGTCGGTCTCGACCAGGATCCGGCTCGGCTCAGCGATAGCCAGCGCTTCCCGCAGGTCCGTCGCGTTCTTGAATGTCACTGTTCCGGCAAAGGACATGTACCAGCCCTCCGCGTTGCAGGTCCGGGCGAGCGCCTCGCCGCCTGAGAAACAGTGGAAGACCACCCGCTCCGGGGCCCCCTCTTCGCGCAGGACCTGGACGACGTCGTCGTGGGCGTCGCGGTCGTGGATTTGCAGCGTCAGTCCAAGCCGTTTGGCGATGTCGATATGGCGGCGGAATGAATAGCGCTGGTGGACCAGGCCCTCGCCCTCGGTCCGGAAAAAGTCCAGGCCGGTCTCCCCGATCGCCCGGATCCTCGGATGGGCGGCGAGCTCCTCGATCTCGGCCAGGGCCTCCTCCAGGCCGCCGCGCCGGGCGTAGCCGGGGGCGTCGTTGGGGTGGAGGGCAACAGCGCCCAGGAGCCGTGAATCGAGGTCGACGGCGTTGACCGTAAACCGGGACGATTCGAGGTCGCAGCCCACCTGCACCGCGCCTTGCACGCCCACGGCGGCGGCGGCATCGAGGGCGTCCTTGATGCCCACCTCAAGCTCCGCGTCGGGAAAATCCAAATGCGTGTGGTTGTCCATGACCGGCACGGGAAGCGGTTCAGGTGCGGGCGGATACCCGCTGCGTCCGGTACCGTCGTGTCCAGGCGACCGGAAGGGGACGGGAGTGAGGGGATTGAGCATTCATCCACCCTAACCGGAGGCCAGATTTCCCCGGAACTCTCTGTCAGGGCCGGCAGTTGTGTTAGTAGTCTGTTAATACTCTGTAATTTCCCCGTTAGGAAACAGGTGAATGCCACTGCGGGGCCCGGCCGCCGCGGGCGGTCAGATCCGGGACCCACCAGGGCTGAAAGGCTGCCGATGGATTACCACCGCACTTCCGTAGACGACATCCTCCCCCAAGGACAGAGCCTCCCGGGCCGCGCTTCCTTGGATCCAAACGCAGCCGGACACCGGCCCCCGCGGCATGAACTGCCGGCCATGGAAGCCGACGCTTTCCACTCAGCCAGCACCCGGATCCTGACGGCGATCAATACGGTCATCGACGGCAAGGCCGAAGCGGCCAAACTGGCGCTCACGGTCCTCCTCGCCCAGGGCCACCTGCTCCTCGAAGACGTCCCAGGGGTGGGCAAGACGCTCCTGGCGAAGACGCTGGGCCGCACCATCGACTGTTCCGTCAGCCGGATCCAGTTCACCCCGGACCTGCTCCCGTCCGACGTCACGGGCGTGTCCATCTACAACCAGGCGACCCGGACCTTCGAGTTCCGGCACGGCGCGGTGTTCGCCAACATCGTCATCGGGGACGAAATCAACCGCGCCTCGGCCAAGACCCAGTCAGCCCTGCTGGAGTGCATGGAGGAGCACCAGGTCACGGTGGACGGCACGTCCTACCGGCTGGATGAGCCCTTCATGGTGGTGGCGACGCAGAACCCCATTGAGATGGAGGGCACGTATCCGCTGCCGGAAGCGCAGCGGGACCGCTTCATGGCCCGGATTTCCATGGGCTACCCGGACCGTGAGTCTGAGATGGAGATGCTCGAAACCCACCAGGCCTCCTCTCCGCTGGCGCGTGTGACGGCAGTGGTCACCGCGGCGGAAGTGGCCGCCATGATTGC
This sequence comes from Arthrobacter sp. 01N444, assembly GCF_056399305.1. Classification (NCBI taxonomy): domain Bacteria; kingdom Bacillati; phylum Actinomycetota; class Actinomycetes; order Micrococcales; family Micrococcaceae; genus Arthrobacter; species Arthrobacter sp. 01N444. The sequence continues at coordinate 170,289 of NZ_JBFTRB010000007.1, read as the reverse complement.
CACGGTGCAGCAGGTGTACGTGTCCCGGTCGATCAAGGAGTACACCGTGGCCCTGGGCCGGGCCACGCGGGAAAGCGGGCTTCTCCGGCTCGGCGCCAGTCCGCGGTCCATGCTGCAGCTCCTGCGTGCGGCGAAGGCCACCGCCGCGCTGGAGGGCCGGGACTTTGTGCTGCCGGACGACGTCGTCAGCGTCGCCGAAGCGGTGCTCGCCCACCGGATCATCCTCGACCGCAAGGCGGCCAGCGCGGGTGAGACGCCGCAAAGCGTCATCCGGGCCATCATCGCCAAGATACCCGTCACCCCGGACGCGACGGCCTCACCCAACGGAACCGGACGCCCCGGCCGGAAGAAGGCCTCGGCCATGGCAGCCGCGCCGCCGCCCAACCTGCCTAATCCGCGCTAGGGAATGGCTCCGCCGTGGCGTTAAGGGATCGGTTCCCCAGGCACTTCTTCAGCAGCCGCGGCTGGGGCCTGCTCGGCGCCGGTGCGGTGTCGCTGCTGGCCGCGCAGATCATGGGGCGCCGGGACCTGCTGGCTCTGGCCGTCCTGCTGCTGGTGCTGCCGGCGCTGGCCCTGGCCGGAACCCGGGTCCTGAAGCCGAGGTTCCGGGTCTACCGCGAATTCAGCCCGTCGCCGGTTGAAACGTCCGCCCGTGCCACGGTGCGGCTGGCCGTCGCGCGGACCGGGGCGGGCACAGGCCACGCGGTCATGGAGGAACACTTGCCGGCCCGGTTCGGCGAATCGCCCGTCTTCCGGTTCCCGGCCCGTGCGGCAGCCGGCGGCACCAGCCGCTATGAGTACCACCTCCGCTCGGCCAGGCGCGGCCAGTTCCTGATCGGGCCCGTCACGGCGGACTTCAGCGATCCCTTCGGGCTCTCGTTCCACCGCCACGCGATTGACGACGGCGACCTCCTCACCGTCACGCCCGCCGCCATCGAGCTGCCGGAGACGGGGCTCGCCGGTGCGCGCGGACACGACGGTGTCACACCCACGCGGGCCCGGGCCAATCCCAGCGACGACGACGTCATGACCCGCGAATACCGCCACGGGGATCCGCTGCGCCGGGTGCACTGGGCCGCGACCGCCCGCCACGGGTCCCTCATGGTGCGGCAGGAGGAATCCGTCACGACCCCCGAGGCGACCATCATCCTGGACCAGCGGCTCTCCGCCTACCCCCACGGGGTGTTCGGCCACAGTGCCCATTCCTCCGGCGGCCATCCGGGCGGCGGGGAGGGGGACGGCCACGACCTGCTGACCTCTGATGCCTTCGAGTGGGCTGTCACGGCGGCGATGTCGATCGGGGCGCACCTCGCGGAACGCAACTACTCGCTGCGGTTCCTGGACAGCGCGGGCGAGCCGGCCTTCCGGCATTCGCCGTCCGCTCCCGACCCGGAAGCCGAGGAATACACCGGAACGGCCGGGCTGCAGTCCATCGCCGAAAGCCTGGCTGCCATCGAGCTTTCCGGCCCGCACCACACCCACCACCACAACCACCTGCACCGTGACCGCACGGGGCCCCGCCCGCAGAAGGCCGCGGCGGGAACCAGCACCGGATCTTCCGCGCCGGGTGGATTCCGCTCCGGGGCCGGGGCGGGCACCGGGAATGACCCGCACGCCTTCGACGACACCCTGATGGACAAACTTTCCGCCCACCGGCTGCGCGGACCTGTCCTGGCGGTCCTGGGCAGCCTGACCCCGGCCGAGGCCCGGGCGCTGTCCCCGGCCGCCGGGTTCGGCGCGAACGCCTTCGCGCTGCTGGTCACGGACCGGGCACAGGACTCCGGCGACGTGCCCGAGGTGCTGGAGGCGCTGCGGCTGGGCGGATGGCGGGCCCTGGCGGTGTCCGCCCAGAGCTCGCTGCCTGACGCCTGGGCAGCCTTCGACCAGGCAGACCCGGGGATGTCCGCCGGGGCCGACGTCCGCCGCGGCGTGGGGGGCCGGCCATGACCCTCGCCCCGCAACGCAGCCAAGGCACCGGCACGGCTGGCGAAGAAGAACCGACAGCCCTCTCCCCCGGTGCGGCGTCCCGGCCGGACGGACCCGGCGCCCGGCCCTGGGTGATGGCGACCGCCGTCGCGGTAGCCGTCGCGGGCGCGGCCCTCGGATTCAACGGCGTCCTGCGTGGCTGGGCCTGGTACTCCCCGGTGTTCAGTACCGTGCTCTCCGTTGCGTTCTCCCTCGCGGTGCTCCGGTCCCTGCGTGCCCGGCCCTGGCTGGTGACCGCCGGCGGCCTGGTGGCGCTGATCGTGGCCGTGACCTTCATCTTCTTCCGGCAGCACAGCATTGCCGGGTTCATCCCCTCCCCGGAGACCATGAACTACCTGGGAAAGTTCCTCCGGCGCGCCAGCGAAACGGTTCTGGCCGAGAGCACCCCAGTGGCCCCCAACGCCGGAATCGTCATGCTGATCTGCGCGGTCCTCGGGCTGCTCGTGATCCTCATCGATGCCCTGGCGTTCCCGCTGGCGCTGCCGGCCACGAGCGGGCTCGGGATCCTGGCAATCCTCGTGGTGCCGGCCATGGTCAAGCCGCAAAGCGTGGGTGTGCTGGGGTTCGTGGGCGCCGTAGTCGGGTACCTGTTGATCCTCGGCTGCAGCCATTGGTACACGCCGGATACCCGCACCCTGGCCGACACCGCCCGCAACCCCGGGCAGCTCCGGCGCGGCACGGTCACGGCCGTCGCGGCGCTGACCCTCACGCTGGTGCTGCAGCTGGTCATCCCGGGTTTCGACCAGGGCACTTTCCCGCAGGGCTCGCGGCTGAACCCGTTCGGCGGCGCCACCGGCCTCAATCCGATGATCAGCCTGGGCAACAGCCTGCGCAGCCCCTCCGGCGAGGGCCGGATCACCTTCGCCACGAACGCGCCGACGACGCCGTACCTGCGCTCGGTGACCGTGGACACCTTTGACGGCGATTCCTGGTCACCCGATGACCGGGAGTCGAGCCGGCAGCCGGGAACCGGCCGGCTCGAGGCCGGGCATGAGACCGCCCCGGCCGAGCTCCGCGTAATTACGGCCGTCAACACCGGCCAGTACACGAGCCCGTACCTGCCCGCACCGTATGCGCCGGAAGCTGTCAACGGACTCTCAGGGCGCTGGAGCTGGGACCCCGCCACGCTGAGCATCAAGGGTGTGGACACAAATTCCCGCGGCCAGCAATATGTGGTCTCGTCCGTCACTCCGCAGCTCACGGCAGCGCTGCTGGCGGGCGCTTCCGGGCCGGTGACCGGTGTCCCCGAGCTGTTCCTCCGGGAACCGTCGAATGTTCCGGAGGTTGTGCGCAGCACGGCTAAAACCGTGACGGCGGGTGCCAACTCGCCGTATTCGCGGGCCATGGCCATCCAGAGGTATCTGCGCTCCGCCGAGTTCAGCTACTCGCTGCAGTCCCCCGTGCAGGGCGGCTACGACGGCAACGGCCTGTCCGTGCTGGCGGACTTCCTGACCCAGAAGAGCGGCTACTGCATTCATTTCGCCTCCGCCATGGCCGTGATGGCCAGGCTGGAGGGCATTCCGAGCAGGATCGCCGTGGGCTACGCGCCGGGGCGCCCCACGGGGGCCACGGTGGCGGTCTCGGGCCAGGGCCCGCTTCCGGAGTTCGAGGTCGATGCCCGGGACGCCCACGCCTGGCCGGAGCTCTATTTCCAGGGCATCGGCTGGGTCGCGTTTGAGCCGACACCGTCCCGCGGCGTCGTTCCGGCGTACGCCACGGATGCCGCCGCACGCAGCGGTGCCAGCACCAACGACCGCAACGACGCCCTGACCCCCGGTGACGGTTCCACCCAGGCACCGTTCCCGGCCCCCGGCACGGTCCCGCTTCCCGGAGCGGGCACGCCGGCGCCCAGCGGCGCGCAGGCGGCACAGGCGCTGTACAGCGTTGCCGCGGTGCTGCTGCTGGCGCTGCTGGTGGCCTCCCCGCGGCTGGTGCGCAGCGGCGTGCGGCGCCGCAGGCTAAGGACGGCGTCCCGCGGCTATCCCGGCGTCACGGCCGGGACGGCGCTGCCGGCCTGGGCGGAACTGCGGGATCTGGCCACGGACTACGGGGTGGCGCCCGGAGCGAGCGAAACGCCGCGGAATTTCTCCGAGCGGTTGCGCGCCTCGACGGTTTTGGGGGAACCCGGCGGTGCGGACGGGCCCGGCCAGCGGGCCGCGGCGGCCCTGACCGAGGACTTCGAACGTGAGCAGTACGGCCGCCCGGGCGGCGTGGCCGGTCCGGCGCGGACCGCAGGCTCCGCGGATCCGGCCGACTCCGCCGCGGCCAGGATCGCCCTGGTGCAGGCCTCGCTGCGCGCCAACGCCGGCTTCCTGGTCCGGCTGCGCGCGGCCTGGCTCCCGCCGTCGGTCATGTCCGGCTGGCGACGGGCCCTCCGGCTGCCCCGCGGGTTCCTCTCCCGGACAGCACAATACTCCCGGACAGCACGACGCACCCGGCGGGGGTTCGCGGGATCCTGGGGAAAGATCCGCAACTCCGTCCGCCGGGTGCGCCGCGGGTAGCTGGCGTGGCTAGCCGGCGTAGGGGTCGGCGATGCCGATGTACTGCGTGTAGAGGTATTCCTCGATGCCCTCGAGGCCGCCTTCACGGCCCAGACCGGACTGCTTGACGCCGCCGAACGGGGCGGCAGCGTTGGAGACCACGCCGGCGTTGAGGCCCAGCATGCCGGTCTCGAGCCGTTCGCCCATCCGGATGCCCCGGTTCAGGTCCCGGGTGAAGACATAGGCCACCAGCCCGTACTCGGTGTTGTTCGCGAGCCGGACGGCCTCGTCCTCGGTGTCAAAGGTGATGATCGGGGCGACGGGTCCGAAGATTTCCTCGGACAGGATCCGGCTGCCCTCGCTCACGCCGGTGAGGATCGTGGGCTTGTAGAAGTAGCCCGGGCCTTCGACGGCGGAGCCGCCGGTCACGGCGACAGCACCGGAGTTCACGGCGTCGGTGACGAGTTCGTGGACCTTGTCCCGGCTCTTGGCATCGATCAGCGGGCCAACCTTGGACTCGGCCTCGGTGCCGCGGGCGGTGGTCATATCCGCCATCTTCGCGGCGAACTTCTCCGCGAACTCGGCCGCGACGGACTCGTGCACGATGAACCGGTTCGCCGCGGTGCAGGCCTCGCCCATGTTCCGCAGCTTCGCCAGCATCGCCCCGGCGACGGCGGCGTCGATGTCGGCGTCCCCGAAGACGACGAACGGGGCGTTCCCGCCGAGTTCCATCGAGGTCCGCAGCACCGTCTCGGACGCGTCCGCGAGCAGCCGGCGGCCGACCTCGGTGGAACCGGTGAAGGACAGCTTGCGCAAGCGCTGATCCTTGATCAGCGGGCCCGTGGTGGCGCCGGCCGTGGAGGTCGGGATGACGTTCAGGACACCGGCGGGCAGGCCGGCCTCGACCATCACGGCCGCGAACAGCTGGGAGGTCAGTGGGGTCAGGTTCGCGGACTTGAGCACCATCGTGCAGCCGGCCGCGACCGCGGGGGCGATCTTGCGGGTGGCCATCGCCAGCGGGAAGTTCCACGGCGTGATCAAAAGGCACGGGCCCACGGGCTTCTTGGTCACCAGCAGCCGGGACTTGCCGTCCGGGGAGACCGAGTAGCGGCCGAACGCGCGGACGGCCTCTTCCGAGAACCAGCGCAGGAACTCGGCGCCGTAGGTGACCTCGCCGCGGGCCTCGGCCAGCGGTTTGCCCATCTCCAGGGTCATCAGGAGCGCGAAGTCCTCGGCCCGTTCGGTTACCAGCTCGAAGGCGCGGCGCAGGATCTCGCCGCGTTCCCGGGCCGGGACCTTGGCCCAGGACTCCTGCGCGGCAGCGGCCGCGTCCAGGGCCGCCCTGCCGTCTTCGGGACCGGCGTCAGCAATGCTGAGCAGGACCTTCCCGGTCGCGGGATCCTCGACGTCGAAGGTCTTCCCGGACACGGCCGGACGCCATTCGCCGTTGATCAGCAGACCCGTCGGAACGGACGCCAGCAGGGCGCTCTCCCGGTCCGCGGAAACAATAGGCTGGGCAGTTACAGTCACAATGACTCCCTCGTCAGCAATTCGGTTGAACTAGTGCGGGCACAAGTTTCTTGAATGAGTTTTCGTTGTAGGCGCTCGTTCCCACAGGCAGGCACGGGCGTCTGGATTACTGCCACGCTACTGCCGCGCTCACTGGCAAGTCTATGCATGCGCGCACTACTGTATCCAGACTATGCTGTGCAGCTGCACAACCGTTCTGCGTGCGCGTGGAGCCCGGTTCCGGCCAGCCCCCGAGGCAAGCAGCGCGCCGGAACCCGCCGCCCGGCACCCACCACCTGGCTCAGCGCACGGCTCAGCGCGCGGCGAGGACCGCGGCATAGAGTTCGCGCTTGCTGACCTTCGCGTCATCGGCCACTGCGGCGACAGCCTCCTTCAGCCGGATGCCCTGGGCTATCAGCCCGTTGACGGCGGCCACATGATCCTCGGGGCGGCCGGGTTCGCGTTCCGGGGCACCGCCCACCACCACGGCGATTTCGCCGCGTACCTCGCTGGACTCGGCCCATTCAAGCAGTTCGCGCAGGGTGCCGCGGATGACCTCTTCATAGGTCTTGGTGAGTTCGCGGCAGACGGCGGCCCGGCGGTCGGCGCCAAAGCTCTCACGCAGGGCCCTCAGCATGGGCTCCAGACGGTGCGGCGCCTCGAAGAACACCATGGTGCGCCGCTCGGTGTCGAGATCGGCCAGCCGCGAGGAGCGTTCACCGGCCTTGCGGGGCAGGAAACCCTCGAAGCAGAAGCGGTCCGTCGGCAGGCCCGACAGGGCCAGGGCGGTCAGCACGGCGGAGGGTCCCGGGGCCGCGGTGACGGTGAGGCCGGCCGCGACGGCGCCTTCAACCAGCCGGAACCCCGGATCAGAGACAGAGGGCATGCCTGCGTCGGTCACCATCACAAGAGTCTTGCCGGACCGGACCTGCTCCAGCAGGTCAGCCGTCTTGGCTGCCTCATTGTGCTCGTGATAGCTGATGATCCGGCCGGCCACGGTGACGCCGAGGTTCTGCACAAGGCGGTGCAGCCTCCGGGTGTCCTCCGCGGCGACAATGTCCGCCGTCGCGAGCAACTCCACGAGCCGCGCCGAGGCATCGCCCGCATTGCCGATCGGCGTCGCGGCGAGAACGATCCTGCCGGAACCGCCAGGGGCGAGAACACTGGCGGAAACAGCGGCGGAATCAGACGCGGAATCAGGGGCGGGAACGGCGGCGGCGGCATCGCCGTCGAAGGGAGGATCGAGGGGAGGAAGGGGGGAAGGGCTGGGTTCGTGGTCCACAGGACCAGCCTACTGCCGCCGGGGCGGGGGCCTGCGAGCACAGCTGCGAAAGGTAGCATGGGCAACGTGACCCAGACCCCCACGCGGCAGCCCGAGACTGGCCCCGATGCATCGCCGGCAACAGGTCCCAGCCGTCCCGACGGCCGGGCGGCCGGCAAGGACCGGAGCCGCTTCAGCACCGGCCGCAACCTTGAAGGGCACCGCTGGATCGGCCGCCCCGCCGAGGCCAATACCCCGGAGGCCCTCAGGGAACGCCTGATCGGCGGCCTCCAGAGCTGGCGGGACTACCCGGCGTCGCTTCGGCTCTGGTACTGGCTCATTCCCGTCCTGACGGCCGCGCTGGGCGGCGTCCTGCGGTTCGTCCGGCTGGACACGCCGCGCAACCTGGTCTTTGACGAAACGTACTACGTCAAAGACGCGTACTCCTTCCTGATCAGCGGATACGAGCGCAGCTGGCCGGACCGGGCGAACGACTCCTTCATCGCCGGCAACCCCGGCGTGCTGCTGAACACGCCGGAGTACGTCGTCCACCCGCCGGTCGGCAAGTGGATGATCGCCGCGGGCATGTGGCTTTTCGGGGCGGACAACCCCTTCGGCTGGCGGTTCGGTGCGGCCCTGACGGGGACACTGTCCATCCTCCTGCTGGCCCTGATCGCGCAAAAGCTCTTCCGCTCGCTCACCCTGGGCGCCGTGGCCGGCATCCTGCTTGCCGTGGACGGCCACCACCTGGTCATGTCCCGGACTTCGCTGCTGGACATCTTCCTGATGTTCTGGATCCTCGCCGCGTTCGGGGCCCTGCTGATGGACCGAGACGACGGCCGGAGGCGGCTCGCTGCCCGGCTCGGCCGGCAGGCCGCGGCCTCCGCCACGGGGCGGCCCTCGGCGCTGCAGCTCACCTCCGGGCCCTGGCTCGGCATCCGGTGGTGGCGCCTCGCGGCGGGCGTCTGCCTGGGCCTGGCGGTCGGCACGAAATGGTCCGCCCTGTTCTTTCTGGCCGGATTCGGCCTGCTGACCGTCTTCTGGGACCTCAGTGCGCGGCGCATAGCCGGCGTGCATGCCTGGATCAGCGGCGGCATCCTCAAGGACGGCGTCCCGGCCTTCCTGAGCATCGTTCCGGTGGCCGCCCTGGTCTACGGCGCCACCTGGACCGGGTGGTTCCGTTCCACGGACGCCTACTTCAGGCACTGGGCCGATGCCAACCCCTCGGCCGAGTGGGGCTGGCTGCCGAACGCCGTACGGTCCCTGGCGCATTACCACCTGGAGGCCTACAAGTTCCACCAGGGCCTCAGTGCCGACCACCCCTACGAGGCCAGCGCCTGGAGCTGGCTGGTCATGGGCCGGCCCACGTCTTTCTTCTATGAATCCCCCGGGCAGGGCACCCCGGGCTGCGAGCTGACCAACTGCACCACCGCCATCCTCTCCGTCGGCAACCCGTTGATCTGGTGGAGCGCGGCCGTGAGCCTGGGTGTCCTGCTGTTCTGGTGGGCGGGCCGCCGCGACTGGCGCGCCGGCGCAGTCTTGGCCGGAGTGGCCGCAGGATATCTCCCCTGGTTCATGTACCCGGAGCGCACCACCTTCTTCTTCTACGCCGTGTCCTTTGAACCGTTCCTGGTGCTGGCGCTCGTCTATTGCCTGGGGCTGGTGCTCGGCCAGCGCGCCGACCCCCTCTGGCGCCGGCGGTCCGGGTTCTACCTGGTGGCGCTGTTCGTGGTGGCGGCCGTGCTGGTGTCCGCGTTCTTCTACCCGGTCTGGACGGCCGAGGTGATCCCGTACCAGGACTGGCGCATCCGGATGTGGATGCCGTCCTGGATCTAGGGCAGGATTGCAGGGGAATGTCCGCCGAACTCCGGGCGGACCAGGAAATGGAGACTCGGCTGTGAGAGAAGCAAGCACCGGACTGCTCGTGGAGCTGGACCCGGAGAGCAACGTGACTGACCTGCTCCTGGAGCAGCACGCGAAGGATCCCGTGCACGCCCTCTACTCCCGCAAAGGCCCCGCCGGCTGGACCGACGTCTCCGTCCAGCACTTCCTGGAGCAGGTCACTGCCCTGGCCAAGGGCCTGATCGCCGGCGGACTCACGCCGGGCGAAACCGTCGCGGTCATGTCCGCCACCCGGTACGAGTGGACGGTGGTGGACTTCGCCATCTGGTTCGCCGGCGGCGTCACCGTCCCGATCTATGAGACCTCCTCCGCGGCCCAGGTCGAGTGGATTCTCCATGATTCGGGGGCCCGGCGGGTGTTCGTCGAGGACCACGCCAGGGCCGCCCTCGTCCAGGGCGTCCTGGACGCCTCCACCGTCCTCGGTGACCGGCTTGTTGCCGTCGTGCGGATGGAGCACGACGGCGCCGCACCGAACCTGGCAAGCATGGCCGCGGCCGGCACCGGGGTGACCGACGCCGAGCTGGAACGCCACCGGACCTCGGCGTCCCTGGCGGATGTCGCGTCCCTGGTCTACACCTCGGGCACCACCGGCAAGCCCAAGGGCTGCGAGATCACCCACGCCAACTTTGCCCTCGTGGCCAAGAACATCGTCCTGTTCCTGCCCGAGCTCCTCATGCAGCCGCGTTCCCGGACGCTGATGTTCCTGCCCCTGGCGCACGTCCTGGCCCGGGCGGTACAGGTGGTCTGCCTGAGCTCCGGATCCACCCTCGGCCACACCGCCAGTGCCAAAGAGCTCCTGGACGACCTGGACAGCTTCAAACCCACCTTTCTGCTGGTGGTCCCCCGGATCTTCGAAAAGGTCTACGCCGGAGCCGCGCAGAAGGCGGACGCAGCCGGCAAGGAACGGATCTTCACAGCCGCAGCCGCGGCCGCGATCGACTACTCCAAGGCCCTCGACGCCGCCTCCCGGGGCAACGGCACGGGCCCGGGGCTCCTGCTGCGTGCCCGGCACGCAGTCTTCGACCGGATCCTGTATCCCAGGCTCCGGCAGGCCTTCGGCGGCCAGCTGCGGTACACGGTCTCCGGCGCGAGCCCGCTGAGCTCCAACGACGCCCATTTTTTCCGCGGCGTGGGCATCCCCGTCCTGGAAGGCTACGGCCTGACCGAAACCACGGCGCCCTGCACAGCCAACACCCCGGCGCGGACCAGGGTGGGCACCGTCGGCGTCCCGGTGCCGGGCACCACGGTCCGGGTGGCCGACGACGGCGAGATTCTGGTCAAGGGCATCGGCGTCTTCAAGGGCTACCACGCCAACGAGGCCGCCAACGCTGAGGCCTTCGTGGACGGTTTCTTCCGGACCGGCGACCTCGGCTCCCTCGACGAGGACGGATTCCTGACCATCACGGGCCGGAAGAAGGACCTGCTGGTCACAGCCGGCGGCAAGAATGTCGCCCCGGGCCCGCTCGAGGAGAAGATCCGGGAGCACCAGCTGGTCGGACAGGCCGTGGTCGTTGGCGACGGCCGGCCCTTCGTCTCGGCACTGGTGAACCTGGACCCGGAGGGACTGCGCAACTGGTGCGCCGCCCGGAAGGTGCCCGTCATGGCGCCGGCCGAAGCCGCCGCGGACCAGACGGTCCGGGCCGCGATCCAGGAAGCCATCAATGCCGCGAACCTCACGGTCTCCACGGCCGAGTCCATCCGCAGCTTCGTCATCCTGGACGCCGACTTCACCGTGGAATCAGGGCACCTGACCCCCTCGCTCAAACTCAAGCGGGCCGCCGTCGTGCGGGACTACGAACAGCACATCAACCGCATCTACGGCTGACCCCGGGCAACCGGCCCGTCGTCAGACGGTGTGCCGGGTGCGCGCCGGGCCCTCTGCGTCGCTGCCGGCCGTGCCGTCCGCCGCGGGCGCAGCCTCGGCGGTGGCGCCGGCGCCGGCATCAGTATCGGTGCCCTTAGACGTGGCGGCGGCCTTCTTGCCGAGGCCGCGGCGCCGGCGCGTGGGCCAGGTCAGGACGAGGGTGACCAAGGAAGCGAGCAGCACGAGGCTTCCGATGACGATCCCGGCGTCCATCCAGAACTGGCCCGGGAAGAGCCGGATCAGGGTGTCCTGAAGCGTAAATGTCCAGGTCCCGTTGGCGAAGAAAATACGGTGGAAATCGGTGAAGAACTGCTCCCAGCCGAGTACCGCGAGGGTCCCGAGGCCGATGATGAGCGCAAGGGTGACGATCGAGCCGGCGAACAGGCCGCGGCGGACTCCCCCGTTATGGCGCCGCTTGAGGTAGATCACGGCCACCAGGCCCAGCAGGATCAGCAGGGTACCGGCGCCGAAAGTGGACAGGATCACGGCCTTGACGTCGGCCATGTGGCTGACTTCGCCGTCCTTGAACAACCGCTCCCCGCTTTGGTCCACAAGATCGCCGAGGTAGCGGGGGCCCGACCAGTTGCTGAGGTAGTCCACCGCGTAGGAACCGTACGTCATGCGGTCATCGGTGCTGAAGCCGTAGCCGTCACCGGGGAAGCCCGGACGGTTGTATTCCACCCAGAGGAACAGGGGGCTGGTCACGGCGCGGACGGCGAGCACCAGCAGGATGACCGGGTAGAACACGGCGAGCAGCACCTGAAGCACCCGCGGGAGGACGGGCTTGGCCTTGGCCGCCTGCTCGCGTTCGGCATTACGGCGTTCGGCGTTGCGGCGTTCGACTTCGTCCTCGGGGGCGGGGTCCAGACGGGCACCGGCTGATGCGCCGGCTCCTGCCCCGCGCGCCTCGTCATTCGACGTGGCAGCATGCGACGTGGCCACGTCCGACGGGGAAGTATCCGACGGCCCCGTGGCGGCGGCCTCGGCCGCCTTGCGGTCGGCGCGGCTCTCCGGCTGGCTGGCGGTGGGCGTTGCCGACGGCGCTGCCGTGCCCTCTGCTGATCCCGCTGCTGCGGCTGATCCTGTCTTGCCGGCGGCTGCGGCCGGCCCTGCCTTGCCGGCGGCTGCGGCCGATCCTGCCTTGCCGGCTGCCGTGCCCGCCGTGGGCTTGCCGGCGGCAGCCGGCTTCATCCAGTCGAACGCCGGTTCGTCGGTGTCGTCCGACGGATCCAGGTGCGGATCCGGCCGGTCGGGAGGGGTGGGACTCTTGTCAGTCACGTGGAGCTTCGCTTCCGTAGGCTTCTGCGCTGCCCGGCCTGCGCCCGGCTGCGCAACTTATCTGGCTCTGAGCCTACCGTCAGAGGATTGGGCTCAGCGAGGTGCCACCCCGTCAGTTGGCGTATTGGGCCCAAGGGATGTTCCAGTCCCCGAAGCCGTCATCGAAGTTGGCGTACTCCCCCTCGGTGTTCACCACCTGGACGACGTCGCCGGTGGTCATATTGTCGAACACCCACTTCGCGCCGTCCGGGCCCAGGCCGATACAGCCGTGGGAGAGGTTCGTCTTGCCGATGTAGGGCATCGCGGACTCCGTGGCCTGGTGGATGAATTCCCCGCTGGGCGTCAGGCGCGTGGCGTAGTTGACGTCCAGCTGGCCGTAGTAGGCCGGATCCCCCGGTTTGAGCCCAATCGTGGAGGCATCCATGTGCTCCACACGGTGCTTCTCCATAAACACGAGGAAGCCCCGTGCCGACGGGAACCGGGTGTCGCCCATGGTCGCCGGCCAGTGTCCGGCCGGCTTGTCGTTGATGCTGACCGAGAACGTATGGGCCTTGGCGTCGGCGACGGCCACCTTCTTGTCCCCGATGTGGACCGTTACCGTCTTGTTGAAGTTGCCGACCTGCCCGTTGCCGAGCTCGACGCCGAACAGCTTCATGTCCATGGTGATGGTGCTGTTCGCGGCCCAGAAGGCCTCCGGCCGGTACCGGACAGTGTTGTTGTTGAACCAGTGGAAATCACCCACCTGGCCGGACGTGGAGGTGATCTTGATGGCCTTTTCGACGGCGGTCCGGTTCAGGACCGGCTCGCTGAAAGTGATCTGCAGGGGCTGGGCCACACCCACCTTCATCCCGTCCAAGGGGTATATGGCGGCGTCGGCCTCGTTGGCGGTCGAGACGGTGGTGAACGCGCGCGTGCTGTGGGTCTCGCGTCCGGCGTCGTCCACCACGGAGTACGTGAAGTTATACCGCGTGTTGAATGTCAGGTTGCCGGAGGACGTCCAGGCGGACCCGTCCGTGCCCAAGGTACCGTCAACGGTGTCGCCGTCATCGCTCGTCAGGGCCACGCGGTCAATCCGGCCGTTCGTGACCTTGAGGGAAACCGGCGCCGCAGGGTTGACCTGCTTGGCGCCGTCGGCGGGCGAGACGGCCAATTCTGCGGGGGCGACCACCGGGACGGCGAGTCCCGGCGTCGTCCGGGACGGGGACCCGGCCTCGGAGGAAATCCCGGACTGGGCCAGCCCCGGAGCCGCCGCGGCGAAGGCTCCGCCGCCGGCTGCCAGGGCACAGAGCACCCCCAGCAGGGCGATCTTTCGGCCGGTACTCCAGGTTTTCAGGGCCATCACAGGACCCGGGCGTTTCCACACGTCATCCTGCCAGCATAAGCGAATTACCTTGGAACCCCGGCCCGATTCGACCACGATCCGGTTACAAAAGTGCCCCCAAAACGGTCACAACAAAGGGCCCCGGACCTTCGTCCGGGGCCCTTTGGGAGGGTTCCTAGTAGCGGTAGTGACCGGGCTTGTACGGTCCGGCCACGTCGACGTCCAGGTACTCCGCCTGTTCCTTGGACAGCTCGGTCAGCTCCACATCGAGGGCACCCAGGTGCAGGCGGGCGACCTTTTCGTCCAGGATCTTGGGCAGGACGTACACCTGGTTCTCGTATTCCCGCTCGCCCTCGGGCTGGCCGGCCTTCGTGAACAGTTCAATCTGGGCGATCGTCTGGTTGGCGAAGGAGTTGCTCATGACGAACGAGGGGTGTCCGGTGGCGTTGCCGAGGTTCAGCAGGCGGCCTTCGGACAGGACGATGATGGAGCGGCCGCCCTTACCCGTGGCCGGGTCAGCTTCGAAGACCCACTCGTGCACCTGGGGCTTGATCTCGACCTTCTTGATGCCGGGGACCCGCGCCAGCCCGGCCATGTCGATCTCATTGTCGAAGTGCCCGATGTTGCCCACGATGGCCTTGTCACGCATCTCGGCCATGTGCTTGGCCATGATGACGTCTTTGTTGCCCGTGGTGGTGATGAAGATGTGGCCTTCGCTGAGGACGGATTCCAGCTTGGCGACCTGGTAGCCGTCCATGGCCGCCTGGAGCGCGCAGATCGGGTCGATCTCCGTGACGATCACGCGCGACCCCTGGCCGCGGAAGGCCTCCGCTGCGCCCTTGCCGACGTCGCCGTAACCGCAGACGACGGCGACCTTGCCGCCCATCAGGACATCGGTGGCGCGGTTGATGCCGTCCGGCAGGGAGTGGCGGATGCCGTACTTGTTGTCGAACTTGCTCTTGGTGACAGAGTCGTTGACGTTGATCGCCGGGAAGAGCAGCTTGCCCTGCTCCGCCAGCTGGTACAGGCGGTGCACGCCCGTGGTGGTCTCCTCGGTGACGCCGAGCAGGAGGGCGCCGATGCGGGTCCATTTCTGCGGGTCGGACTCGAGGGATGCGCGCAGCACGTCGAGGAACACCCGGCCTTCCTCGGACTCGTCCTCGGCGGCGGCGGGGACAGCGCCGGCGGCCTCGAACTCGACACCCTTGTGCACCAGCATGGTGGCGTCGCCGCCGTCGTCCAGGATCATGTTCGGGCCCAGCTCAGGGTTGGCGTCGGCGCCCGGCCACGTGAGGATCTGCTGGGCGGTCCACCAGTATTCCTCCAGCGTCTCGCCCTTCCAGGCGAAGACGGGGACGCCCTGGGGGTCCTCGACGGTGCCGTTGCCGACCACCACTGCGGCGGCGGCTTCGTCCTGGGTGGAGAAGATGTTGCAGGACGCCCAGCGGACTTCGGCGCCGAGGGCGGTAAGGGTCTCGATCAGCACCGCGGTCTGGACGGTCATGTGCAGGGATCCGGCGATCCGGGCGCCCTTGAGCGGCTGGCTGGCGCCGAACTCCTCGCGCAGGGACATGAGTCCGGGCATCTCGTGCTCGGCGAGGCGGATCTGGTGGCGGCCCGCCTCGGCCAGGGAAATGTCCGCAATCTTGTAATCGAAAGTCATCTGAGTCCTTTGTTGTGGCCGGTGGCATCGCGTGTCTGGAGCTGGGCGATTCTGGATTGGAGCAGGATCTAAGCAGTCATTCGGTGCCGCGGGCCTCCCCGATGGGTGCCCGGCGGCGTTTTGGGGCGGCTATTCCGCGGCGTGGCGCGGGGCGGCGTCGTGCTGATCAGCGGGGGCCGCCGCGGCGGCGGGCAGCAGTTCCGGCGGCAGCAGCAGCGGGATGCCGTCCTCGATTTTGTACCGCAGCTTGTTCCCGGCGCCATCTGCCGTGACGGTGACGAGCTCGTCGCCTTCCTGCACCAGGCCGGAGCCGGTGACGGGGCATCGCAGGACAGACAACAGTTCGGAACTGAGCTTGGGCATGGTGAACGCTCCCTGATGGGCGCCGCAACAGGGCGCCGGTGGCTAAGTGGCTGACGGCTTTTTGCAGTTTCCACCCTACCGCCAGTTGACGCCTTAGGAAGGTTCGCGCAGGACGCGCAGATGTCCGCGCCGGACGCCCTCGGCCGGGGCCGGTGCCTCCAGCGCCGGGTGCAGCGTGCGCTGCCCCTTCGCCGTTTCCCCCGCAGCCGGACGGGAGGCCGCTTCGCGGACCGCGTTGGCAAGGGCCAGGAGGTCGTCGGGGCCGGGGCCGGCCGGGGTTGCGGGCATCGCCAGCCTCATGACTTCCCAGCCGCGCGGCACGGTCAGCGAATCGGCGTGCTGTTCGCACAAGTCGTAGCAGTGCGGTTCGGCGTACGTCGCCAGCGGGCCCAGAACGGCCGTGGAGTCGGCGTAGACGTACGTCAAAGTGGCCACCGCAGAATTGCGGCAGGCAGACCTAGAACAAATACGAATTGCACCCACGACATCACAGACTACTCCCCCTCGGGCCGGGGGCTGCGCATTGAAACGTCTGTCGTTGTGCCGCGGCGGCGCCGCGGCGGAGCGGCGGCGGAGCCGCGGCGGCGCGGCGGCGGATCGCCGTCGGGGCTGTATCGCGTATTTCATTGCGCGGGTTTAGAGTCAAGATATGCAGTCATCGCACCACGATTCGGGTTTCACGGTCCGGTTGGCTGACCCCGACGCCGGACGCACAGGCGCCGGTTCCGGCCCCGCCGGCGCGCCTCTGGCCGGGTCGCCTGCCGCCGTCCAGGGAAAGACCTTCCGGCAGCGCCGCAGGAACCGGCACGGCCGGGGCCTTCGCGGCGAGCTCATACTCCCCACCCTGCCCGGCTACCGGACCCGCTCCGACCGCTTCGATGACTTCGTCCTGGACTCGGCCCAGCGGCTGCACGACATCTGGGGCAAGCCGCTCGACGGCGTCCGCTTCGCCGTTGACGAGATCCCCCCGGGCCTGGAGCAGCTCGTGGCGGACCGCACGCCCGCGCCGATGGGCGCTTTCACTGCTGCCACGGCCGAGGACGGACCGGTCATCACGCTGTACCGCCGGGTGGTGGAGCAGGTGTGCGGAACCCGGGACGAACTCCAGGACCTCGTGCACGACGTCGTCGTGGAATACACGGCCGAGATGCTCGGCGTACCGCCGGAGTCCCTCGACCCCGTCTACCGCCGCCGGTACTAGCCCGAGCCTGCTTCCGGCCTGCCCCCGGGCCTAGTAGCCCAGCGTGACGGGGACCTGCCGTTGTCCTGCCGCTTCCGGCGCCAGCGCCACCGCGGAAATGTCCTGCCGCCCGTCCTGCGCCAGAACAAGTGCCCCGTACGCCGGATCCCCGGCGGCGGACACCACATACCCCACGAGCGGCGAGTCGCCCACGTCAGCGGGGATCTTGATGGAAACGGTGGTTCCGCCGGCAATGTCGGCGGTGCCCGCGGTCCGGATCTTGCCGTCCGCAGTAATTGGCGTGTAGGTCACGGTCGCCCGGCCGGCGGGGGCACCGAGAACGAGCTGCCGGTCGCCCGTGCGCGGAACCGCAACGATGTGCTGGCTGCCCAGCCGGGCCGAGGCGGCGGAAAACGCGATGTCCGCCGCGTCCCCGGCCTGCAGTCCCCGCGTGAGCCGGGCAGTGGCCGCGAACGAGACATCCGAGCTCGCCGCCACGGTGTAGGTCCCGGCCGGGACCCCGGCCAGGGAAACTTCCGTGACCGCGCCGGCCTTCGCCGTCACCACGCCTCCCCCGGGCAGCGCCTTCTGGCCGTCGGGACCATACAGCTTGATCTCGACCACGGCGTCGGTGGCCCCCGGCACGGCGACTTCGAGGGCCGGTCCGGCGTCGGCGAAGCCGGGCTTTGCCTTGAGCGCGGCCAGCGCCGCGGGATCCTGGATGTCGAGGCCGGCGGCCACCTGGCTGACGGACGGGGCGGTGCCGGGGGTGATGAAGTCGACGCCGCCGGGTGTGAGGCCGCGGAGCACGCTTTGCTGGATCACGGCAGCCACCGGGCCGCCGGTGCTGCGGACCCGCACGCCGAGCCGTTCCTGTCCCGGCGCGAGCCCGGCCAGGATGATGGAGCGGGTGCTGCCGGGCGCCACCAGCAGGCCGCGGCTTCCGGGAGCCTGGATCGGGCCCTCGGAGCCAAAGAGGTCCAGGCTCACCGTCGCCGGCGTGCTGGAGGCATTGGTCAGGTTCAGGACTGCCGACCGGCCGAGCGCAGTGTTGGCGCCGACCAGCCAGAGATCGTTGCCGGGCTGCTGGCACGCGGCAGCCGCGGAACCCTGGAGGTCCCCGTCCTCTGCCGTGTAGCTCAGGACGGCGCCGGCAGCTGCCTGGTGGTTGTTCTGGGCATCGGCGCTGAGGACGCTGATGTTGTCCACCTCGCGCTGGGGCACGACGCCGGCGACCAGCACGGGCGTGCGGGCCGCAGCCGCGGAAGCCGGGGGCGCGGAAGCTGTGGGCGCGGCGCCCGGCGCGATGTCGGCGAGGGGGGCACCTTTAAGCGGGGCGAGCCGGCTGCCGGGGATGATGCCGGCGCTTGAGCCGAGCACGGCGGCGCTGACGGCTGTCTTCGCGGTGGCGGATTCCGGACTGAACTGGGGGTCGGTGCCCACGGGGGTGCCCTCAAGCAGCCGGGCCGGGCCCGGGCAGACCCCGACGCTGCTGCCGGCCGGAACCGCGGCGACGGGGGCCTCGAGCTGCCTGCTGGCGGGGTTCTGGGGCGTCAGCGACGCCGCCGATACCAGGCCGCCGCCCGCGGCAACGAGGGCCACCGCGGAGAGGATGCCGCCGATCACTCCGGCCCGCGGCAGCCGCCGCTTCCGCGGCGACGGACCCGTTTCAGCTTCCGTTTCGGTTTCTTTTTCGTTGTCGCCCTTAGACATGCTGATGTTCCTTACGCAGGGAGGCTTCGTCCCTGGACAGGCCGGTGTTGGACCGGCGGGCAGGCATGGGCACGGCGAGGAGGACGGTCAGCCCGATCATCACGGCCTGCGCAATTCCGATCAGGACGGCCCACGGCGCTTCGTAACGGATGCTTAACTGGCCGCCCTGGGCCGGCAGTGTGAAGGCCTGCGACCATCCCGACGTCGTTGAGGTCAGGCGGCGCCCGTCAAGCCAGGCGCTCCAGCCCGGATCGGCCCGCTCGGCGAGCACCACAAGGCGGCCCTCGGGGCCGGCCGGGACTGTGCCGGCCGCCGAGACTTCTTCGGACGGGAGCAGTCCGATGGCGGCGCCGCTGCCGTCCACTACCCGGACCCGGTGCGCGACGTCGGAGTCCGCGATGCCGGGCCGGTCCTGCGGGCTGACCCGCCAGAGCCAGCCCGTCCCCGTCTGGCCGACGGCGACAAGTCCGGGGACTGCGTCCATGCGGCTGGCCGTCAATTCGGAGGCTGAATCGGCAACCCGGAGCACGACAAAGCCGACGCCGAGCCGCTCGAGGTCCTCCCGCGGATCCACGCCTTCGCCGGCGACGATGGTGGCCACGACGTTCCGGAGCGATCCGGCGACGGCGTCGTCGTCGCGGACCGTCTCCTGGCCCGGCGCTCCCATGATGCCGCGGGCGGCGGCGATCGTTGAGAGTGCGTCCAGGGTGGTCCCGGCGCCGCGCATGAGTGTTGCGTCGAAGCTTCCGTCCTCGTTGCTGGCAATCAGGAGCGTCCTGGACTGTTCCGGGCCCTCGCCGCGATCAACCGCCGTTGCGGGCAGCGTGCGGGCTTGGGCAGGCTGGACGAGTCTCGGGGTCCCGAGACCGGAGGGTCCCGCGGTGGCTGCCGCTGCCTGTGTCGGTGTCTGCGACGTTGGCTGCAGCAGGTTTTGTGCGGTCCACACGGTGAACCCGGCCAGGGGCGCAGCCAGCAGCAGGACCATGGATGCCGCGGCCGTGCCGCGGATCAGGACCTTCCGTGCCAGCCCGGTACCGGCGGTCCGGTCGGCGGCGTCCAGGAGCCCTTCGGCTCCGATCAGGGCAGCGCCCAGGAACGCGAACGCGGCAGCCGAGACGGCGGGGCCGGGGAACGGCGTGACCAGGACCTCGGCGCTGGCGCCGGAGGCGACATGCCCGGCGAGCCAGCCGCCGGCCAGCATCAGGACGGCCACGGCCCACAGACCCCGTGCCGTCCGGGTGCGTCCGGCCAGCACAAGCCGGCGCGGCATGAAGAGTGCGGCCAGGGCCAGCAGCAGTACCGGCAGCCCCAACAGCAAGGCCAGCAGCAGTGCCCACGGCAGACCGGCCGGCCCGGCGGAACCTGCGGCGGACCCGCCGAAGGCGCTGAGCCCGGTGAGTCCGGCGCCGGCGTCGAAGTTCAGTGGCTGCCCCAGGGCCTGTTGCCACAGTGGGGCGGCGTCAAAACCGAGCGGCAGGCCCGGGTCGGCCAGGAGCGCCCGCGGCCGGTCCAGGACCGAGAAGGCGAAGGGCAGGAACAGTGACAGGCTGGGCAGGAGCGCCCACCACACCGTGCGGCCGCGCCGGCCCAACAGCACGCCGCAGAGGGCCACGACGGCCATGGACGGCAGCAGCAGCGAGGGCGCCGCGGCGGTGACTACGGCCAGGGCGAGCCCCGCGGCGGCCGCAGCCGTCCACGACGGCGTCCCGTTGACACCGGGACGGGCGGCCGGCGTGGGGATGAGCCGTCCCTGCCCCGGGGCCGGGACGGCATGGATGCCGCGGCCCGCGGCCGTGCCGGTCGCCCGGAGCAGCGCCAGGACGACCACCGGGATCATGACGTGCGCGACCAAGGCGCCGAGCCGGCCCTGGTTCACGGACACCTGGAGTGCCGGCGCCGCGGCCCACAGCAGGGCGGCCGAAAGGCGCAGCCTCCGGCGGGCAGTCAGGGCGCCGGCAGCGAACCACGCGCCCAGCGCAGACAGCGGCATGGCGAGGATCAACAACCAGCCCACGCCGCCGTTGGCATCGCCGGCACCGAGCACACCGAGCACCCACAGCAGGTAGCCAAAGGGGTCGCCGTGGCCCGGCAGGCCCGCGCCCAGACTGATCCACCAGGTCGAGGCATGGTTCCAGATTTCGGAGAGGCGCAATGAGACGGGGATCAGCGCGCCGCCGGAGACGGCCGGAGCCCGGAACAGGCTAAGCAGCCCTGTCAGGGAGACCGCCAGGGTCAGGAGGATGGCCAGCACCGCACCGCTGCCCACCCACCCGCGGTCCGGGGTGGCGATGGCGGCGAAATCGTCAGCATTGCCGGTGTTCCCGGTGGGCTGCTCGGCCAGCGGACCGGGACCTGTCAACTCGCTGCCGAAGTCGTCGGCGCCGAGCGCCTCAATCAGGGAGCGCCGGTGCGCCCAGACCTCACGGCGCGGCGTCTGCAGTCCTTTCATGACGGAGCGCCGGATCCGGCGGGTGCGCGCGGCATTGCGGCGTCCGCGGACCACCGCCGCCGGGCGGCCCAGCGCGGCAAAGGTCGCCAGCAGTTGGGAGAACCCGTGCCCCGGGTCCTTGACCGCAATGCTCAGGACGAGTTTGAAGAGGCTGCCCAGGAGGGCGCCGGCCGCGTGCAGCGGGACTTTCCAGCCGGCCGCGTGCTTGAGCCGCAGGTGCACCTGCGCCTTGCGTGCGGCCGTCGCGTTGCCAAGGGCGTGGGGACGGTGCGAGACATGGAACATTCGGGCGCTGGGGACCACCACCACGCGGTGCCCGGCGAGACGGTTGCGCCAGCAGAAGTCGACGTCGTCGCCGCTGCCGGGCAGGGCCGGATCGAAGCCCCGGAGCTCCTCCCAGATGTCGCGGCGGACCAGCATGCCGGCGGAATTGACCGCAAAGGTATCGCTGCGGCCGTCGTACTGGCCCTGGTCGAGCTCGTCGGCGTCGATCAGCGTCAGCCGCTCGGCCCAGCGGCTCGTGGAGAGCCCGACGTCGATCAGCCGCCGCTCGGCATGCCAGTCCAGCTGCTTGCAGCCTGCAACCGTGACCGACGGCGCCCGCTCGACCGCACGGAGGAGTTCGGCCAGGGCCTCGGGTGCCGGTGCGGCGTCGTCGTGCAGCAGCCAGATCCAGTCGGTGCCCGGCGCCGTGGCGGCGGAGCCCTCCGCAGGCCACGGCGCGAGGGCCTTGAACCCGGCCATGACGGCTCCACCCATGCCGGACCTGGGCTGGTCGAAGACAGTGACGTTGGCCTTGCCCAGTTCCTGTTCAAGGAGGGCGGCGGAGTGGTCGCGGGATCCGGTGTCGACACCGATCACGGCGTCGGCGGGCCGTGTTTGGGCCGCCAGCGCCGCAAGGGTCCTGGGGAGAAAATCACCGCCGTCGTGGGAGACCACGACGGCGGTGACTCGTACTTCTTGAAGAATTAGACTGCTCGCTTCCTAAGCCGGCGCCGCTCGCGCTCCGAGAGGCCTCCCCAGATCCCGAAGCGCTCGTCGTTGGACAAGGCGTACTCGAGGCACTGGGAACGCACGTTGCAGGCGCCGCAGACTTTCTTGGCGTCGCGGGTGGAGCCGCCCTTTTCGGGGAAGAAGGCTTCGGGATCAGTCTGGGCGCACAGGGCATCGGTCTGCCAGCCGAGCTCGCCCTCGTCGTCGAATTCCTGCCGGGACGGCAGGCCGATCCAGACTGGCTGCCCGGCGGTACCGGAACCGGGCGAATGGAGCTCCATCGGCGGGTCGAGGGGATCGGTGTCATGATCCGGGCCGGACAGGAGCTCGTCGTGCGCTGCGAGGAAGGCCGTGGCGGCCTCCTGCAGGGAATCCTTGGTGTGTTCGTTATAGCGGTCAGCTGCGTCCGGATCCGCCGGATCTACGTACCAGTCAGTCGGCACGCCGCGTGACCGGTATTTCGCCGTGGCCTGGCCGGCAACTACGGCATCTTCATGGATACGCTCTGCTAGCCCCATGGCGTCCCCCTCCTGATTTGCAGCCACTGCAAGACCCCCTTGGACACTCGGTTGAGTGCCGGTTTTTGTGCAGTGGCTTTAGATAACTAATTACACGCGTGTAAGTATCCGGGAGTCAAGCCACGGCGGAGATAATAATCAACTTGATACACAAAGTGGAGGCACGCCACGCCCGGAATTTTTTCTCCTCTCCCGCGAGAACCCGCGGAATAATCAGGGTACTGAGCACTTTTGGGGCTTTTCATTGAATTTTCGGGAAATTTTCCCGCGCCCTGCGCGGACCCCGCCGAACGCCGGGGCCGCCGGGGTGACGGACGTCACGGAGCCGGGGACTGATCGGCCGCGACAACAGCCGTGGCAAGATGAGGGCATGAGCATTCCGGCAATCGACCTGATGACAGCGCTGCGGTCCGGCCAGGCCACGGCGCCCCGGCTGACCTGGTACGGCCCCGATGCGGAACGGGTTGAACTCTCTGGCCGCGTGCTGGACAACTGGGTCGCGAAGACTTCCAACCTGCTGCAGGACGAACTCGACGCCGAACCGGGCATGCGGCTGCGCCTGGACCTGCCCGCGCACTGGAAGTCGGTGATCCTGGCCCTCGCGGCCTGGCAGCTTGGCATGGAAGTGGTCTTCGACGACGCGGAGGCTGACCTGCTGGCCACCGCGGACCCGGGTCCGGGCGCTGCCGCGGGCGGGTTCGACGCCGTCCTGGCCGTGTCGTTGCCGGCACTGGCCATGCGGTGGACGGGTGAACTGCCCAGCGGCGTCCTCGACTACGCCGCCGAGGTCCGCTCCCACGGCGACATTTTCATGCCCCACGTGGATCCGGAGGCGGGACGTCTCGCCGTCCGCACCTCCGACGGCGCAGTCCATGCGCACGGGGCGCTCCTGGACGGTTTTGCCGCGGCCCAGGGCCCCGGGCTGCGGCTGCTCGTTCCGGCGGCCGACGGCCTCGAAACCGTTCTTGCGCAGTCATTGGGAACCTGGAAGGCCGACGGTTCCGTGGTCCTGGTGCACCCCGAGGTAGAGGTGACCGGCAAACTGCGGGACGCCGAGCGCATCAGCGGGGACTGATCCCCACGCGCTGACTTCCGGGCACTGATCGCCCGGGCACCGATCCCCAGCCGCTGATTCC
Organism: Arthrobacter sp. 01N444; assembly: GCF_056399305.1. NCBI lineage: Bacteria > Bacillati > Actinomycetota > Actinomycetes > Micrococcales > Micrococcaceae > Arthrobacter > Arthrobacter sp. 01N444. The sequence goes on along the minus strand of NZ_JBFTRB010000007.1, from coordinate 146,673 downwards.
CCGGGACGGCGGTTCCTTAGGCCGGCGGGCCGGGCAGTTCCGGATCGTTGACGGGTTCCCTGACGGCTGCCGTGGCAACCGGCTGGGAGTGCGGGTGCCGTTCGATGATCTCGTGGTCGTGCGAGAACTCGGGCTCTGCGTCGAGTTCCTGGTTGAACACCAGGAAGCGGTAGGCAAAGAACCGGACCACGGTCGCGACCAGGATGCCGACCACCCCGGCCAGGAAGAGCATGTTCTTGTCGGTGACTCCCATGCCGTACTTCGCGACGGCGGTCAGGCCGGTGGAGATGCCGATGCCGATCCCGTTGATGATGAGGAACATCACGAACTCGCGCAGCACGTTGGCCTGCCGGCGGTGCCGGAACGTCCAAAAACGGTTCGCAACCCAGGAAAAGACCGTCGCCACGCTGGCCCCGAAGAAGCGGGCCTTGGCCTCGCTGTCGGTCATGGGACCGTGCATCAGGTAAAACGTCAGTCCGTTGTCGATGACGAACGCGATGCCGCCGACGGCACCGAACTTGGCCACTTCGCGCCAGAACAGCGAGGCAAGCCCGCGCATGCGCTCGTTAAGTGTAGTAATCATGACCCTCCGTGGCCTTCTGGAACTGTCGGCCATTGGGCCAAACGCCCATTTTAGCGCCGTTTCCCGGGAGTCCGCCCGCAGCGGCCGCTCAGACGGCTCCCTGCGGACCCGGCGGCGGGCGCCGGGCGGGCGGGTGCGAAACCCCCGTCCCGGCACCGTTCCCGCGCTTGCCAATCCCCAAAAGCCGGGTTCCCGTGAGGTTTTCGGTAGGCTGGGACTTGTGACTTTTCCTGTAATCGGTGTTGTTGGCGGCGGCCAGCTTGCCCGCATGATGGCCCCTGCCGCGACCGCCCTGGGCTTTGAGCTCCGTGTTCTCGCCGAAGGCGAGGACGTCTCCGCAGTCTCTGCCGTGGCTAACGCCCCGGTTGGCGACTACAAGGACCTGGAGCATCTGCTCGAGTTCTCCCGCGGCCTCGACGTCCTGACCTTCGACCACGAACACGTCCCCACGGCGCACCTGCGGTCCTTGATCGGTGCCGGCGTGAACGTCCATCCCGGCCCGGATGCCCTGGTCAATGCCCAGGACAAGCTGGTGATGCGCGCCGCGATCGACCGGCTCGAGCTTCCGAACCCCACGTGGGCCTCCGTCGCCAATGTCGCGGACCTCGTCGCCTTCGGCGAGCAGACCGGCTGGCCGGTGGTGTTGAAAATGCCCCGCGGCGGCTACGACGGCAAGGGCGTGCGCATCGTGTCCTCGGCCGAGGACGCGGCGGCCTCCGCCGACTGGTTCGAGGCCATGTCCCCCCTGTTGGCCGAAGCCAAGGTGGAATTCAGCCGGGAGCTCTCGGCCATGGTCGCGAGGACGCCTGACGGTGAAACACGGGCCTGGCCGGTGGTGCACACCATCCAGGTGGACGGGGTCTGCGATGAAGTCATTGCCCCGGCCCTGGACATCTCCGTCGATGTTGCCGCAGCCGCGGAAAACGCCGCGGTCCGGATCGCCGGCGAACTCGGCGTGACCGGTGTCATGGCCGTCGAACTCTTCGAGACCCCGGGCGTGGGCGCCGGGTTCCTGATCAATGAACTCGCCATGCGCCCGCACAATACCGGGCACTGGACCCAGGACGGCTCGGTGACCAGCCAGTTCGAGCAGCACCTGCGGGCCATCCTGAACCTGCCGCTGGGCGCCACTGACCTGCTGGGGCCCGTCGTGGTGATGAAGAACTTCCTCGGCGGCGCCAACCAGGACCTCTATTCCGCCTTCCCCGCCGCCCTCGCGAGCGAACCCGCCGCGAAGGTGCACTGCTACGGCAAGGCCGTCCGGCCCGGACGGAAGATCGGCCACGTTAACCTGGTCGGGACCTCAGCCGCCGACGTCGACTCCGTGCGGCAGCGGGCCACCACTGTGGCCGACATCATCCGGAATGGCCGGGCCCACACCGGCGCAATGCCGGCAACCTCCGAGGAGACCGCATGAGCACCGCAGCCAGCCCCGAAGCCAACAAAGCGGGAAACCCCCTCGCCGGCGCCCGCGCGGGCACCCCGCTCGTGGGCCTCGTGATGGGCTCGGATTCGGACTGGCCGGTCATGGAAGCCGCCGCCGAAGCCCTCGCCGAGTTTGGAATCCCGTTCGAGGCCGACGTCGTCTCGGCCCACCGGATGCCCACGGAGATGATCCGCTACGGCCAGACGGCCCACGAGCGCGGTCTTCGCCTGATCATTGCCGGCGCCGGCGGCGCCGCGCATCTTCCCGGCATGCTGGCCTCGGTCACTCCCCTGCCGGTGATCGGCGTCCCCGTGCCGTTGAAGACCCTGGACGGCATGGATTCCCTGCTGTCCATCGTGCAGATGCCGGCAGGCGTTCCGGTCGCCACCGTCTCGATCGGCGGCGCCCGCAACGCCGGCCTCCTGGCCGTGCGCATGCTGGCCTCGGGCACGGACGAACTGGCAGTCCAGCTCCGGGCGGACCTGCTGGAGTTCGCCAAGGAGCTGAACGACGTCGCAACCCGGAAGGGCGCGAACCTGCGGCACAAGGTCAGCGAAGTGTTCGCCGCCGGAAACGTCACCCCGCGTAGCGGCAATTAAGGCAGCCATTAGGAATCCCGGCATGAGCAGCAGCTACGCCCCCACACACGGCCCTGAGCAGTCCGGGCGGGCACTGGGCGACCCGGTCCGGCATCCCTCCGGCGCCCCGTCCCCGGTGCTCACCAAGCGGGCGTTCGTCCTGATCCTCATGACGCTGCTGGTTCCCGGTAGCGCCCAAACCGTCGCGGGCAGCCGCCGGCTTGGACGGGCCGCGCTGCGCGTGACCTTCACGGTCTGGGCGCTGGCCCTGCTGGCCGTGGTGCTCCTGCTCGTGTCCCGCTCCACGCTGATCAACCTCCTCACCGGCACGGTGCCCTCGCTCCTGCTGGTGCTCGGCCTCGCCTGCCTGGCCATCGGCTGGGCCGCCCTGTTCCTGAACACCTTGCGGCTGATCCGGCCCGGGACGCTCGCCCCCAGGATCCGTCCCGCGGTGGTGCTGGCGCTCGTGCTGGCCATGATCCTCAGCAGCGGATCCCTGGGCTACGCGGCCTATCTGCTCAATATCAGCCGCAACGCCATCGGCAGCATCTTCTCCGGCTCCGGCCCCACCCTTGAGCCGTCCGATGGCCGGTACAACTTCCTGATGATGGGCGGCGACGCCGGAGCGGACCGCACGGGCCGCCGGCCGGACAGCCTCTCGGTGATCAGCGTCGATGCCAAGACCGGCAGCACGGCGATCATCTCCGTGCCCCGCAACCTCCAGAACGCCCAGTTCAGCGCGGAATCGCCGATGCGCCAGGTGTACCCGGATGGCTACAACTGCGGCGACGAATGCCTGATCAACGCGATCAACACCGAGGTCACCAACCAGCACCAGGACCTCTATCCCGGGGTGGCCGACCCCGGGGCGCAGGCCACCCTCGAAGCGGTGTCAGGAACGCTGGGCATCAAGGTCCAGGCCTACGTGCTCGTGGACATGGACGGTTTTTCCAAGCTCATCGACGCCATGGGCGGCATCCGGATCAAGGCCGGCGGCTGGGTCCCCATCAGCGGGCCGATGGTGGATGAGGCCAACGGCATCCACGGCATGCCGGACGGCTGGATTCCGGCCGGAGACCAGACGCTCGACGGCTTCCACGCCCTCTGGTACGGCCGGTCCCGGGAATTCGTGGACGACTATGCCCGCATCCAGCGCCAGCAGTGCGTGCAGCAGGCGATGCTGAAGCAGCTCGACCCGGCAACACTGCTGGCCAAGTTTGAGGACATCGCCAAGGCCGGGACCAAGGTGGTCGAGTCGAACATCTCCTCCGGCCAGCTCGGCAGTTTCGTGGACCTGGCCATGAAGGCCAAGGGGCAGGATGTCAGCCGCCTGACCATCGGTCCGCCGGACTTCGACGCCGCCTTCTCCACGTCCCCGGACTTCGACGTCATCCACGCGCGGGTGGCCAAACTGCTGGCCAGCCCGTCCGCCGGTGCCGCAGCCGCAACTGACGATGCGGTCCTGCAGCCCGGTACGGCTGCCGGGCCGGTCTCGGCCGCCGGCCCCGTCCCGGCCACCGATCCCCCGCCCGCGCCGTCGGACTTCACCCCCGTGACCACTACGCCGGACGGCGAGCCGATCACCGAAGAGATGCTGAACCAGTTCAAGCGCAACGGCGACGAACAGTCCATCCGCGACCTCGTGGCCACCAACGGACAGTGCGCGCCGCTCTAACCCCGGCAGCAGCCTTGACCGCAGCAGTGCGACCACATTTCTTTGACGAGACATTTCATTGATCAGACAGGGACCAGGCCATGTACGAACTTGAGAACGTCCTCCGGCCCTACGCCTGGGGCTCCCCGACGGCCATCGCCGGGCTGCTGGGCAGGCCGGCTTCCGGCGGTCCTGAAGCGGAGCTTTGGATCGGCGCCCACCCGGGCTCCCCGTCCGTCGCGCTGACGCCGGCGCCCGGCGGTGCCGGCCGGCACGCACCCGCAACGCACGACGGCGGACGGCTGCCGCTGGACGCCCTGATCGCCGGGGATCCGGAACATTGCCTGGGCAGCGCGAGCGTGGCCGCTTTCGGTCCGCGCCTGCCGTTCCTGCTCAAGGTCCTCGCGGCCGAGGCGCCCTTGTCCCTGCAGGTGCACCCGACGCTCGCCCAGGCCCGGGAGGGCTTCGCACGCGAGGAAGCCGCCGGCGTCGACCCCGCCGCAACGGAGCGCAACTACAAGGACGATAACCACAAGCCCGAAATGATCTTCGCGCTGACTCCATTCGAGGCCCTCTGCGGGTTCCGGCCGGCCGCGGAATCCCGTGCGGTCTTCCAGCATCTGGCGGCGTGCTTCGAGCTCGCCGGGCTGCAGCTGCCGCCGCTGGTCCCGCTGCTGCTCGAGGACCTGGCGCAGCCGGACGAACCCGCGGCCCTGCGCTCCGCCTTCGAACGCCTCATCACCGGCGGCGGGGATGTCGCCGAGGCGACGGCGACGATCGTTGCGGCCCTCGTCTCCGGTGCCCCGATGGCCGGGCACGAGGCGGAACTGTCCACCGCGGTGAGCCTGAATGGCCGGTACCCCGGAGATCCGGGAGTGCTGATTTCCCTGCTGCTGAACCGGATTTCCCTCGCCCCCGGTGAGGCCGTGTACCTCCCGGCCGGCAATGTCCATGCCTACCTGCACGGCCTCGGCATCGAGGTCATGGCGTCCTCGGACAACGTGCTCCGCGGCGGGCTCACGCCGAAATTCGTCGACGTGCCGGAACTGCTGAAGACCGTGGCGTTCGAGGCCGTCGCGGTGCCCATGCTCCCCGCCGAGACCACCATGCTGGGCCAGGAACTCTTCCGGCCGCCGTTCCGGGAATTCCAGCTGCAGCGAATTGTTGTGGCGCCCGGCGCGGAGCCCGTCCCGCTGGCGCAGTCCGGTGCCGCCGTCGTCATTGTCACCCACGGCTCCGTCCGCCTCGACTCCCCCAAGGGCGAGCTCCGGCTGGAAAGGGGCGCCAGTGCCTTCCTGCCCGCCGCCGAGGCACCGGTCAATGTCCACGCCGTCTCCGGCGCCACCGGCCCCGCCCTGGCATTTGCCGTCACCACCGCATTGGAAGCCTGACACCATGGATTATTTCCTGCAGAGCCCGCAGTGGGCACAGTTCCAGCGTTCGCTGGGACGCACCGTCCACGAACAGTCCGGGCCCGGGTGGCGCTTCCTTGCGGTGGAGGAATCCAATCCGGCCGGTAAACTGCTGTACTCCCCGTACGGCCCGGTCGCCGAGTCACTGGCAGCGTTCGACGCCGCACTGGCGGCCCTGACGGACCTCGCCCGGACCAGCGGGGCCGTGTTTGTCCGGGTTGAGCCGGTCACCGCAGGATTCACCGCAGCCGAAGCCGACTCGGTACTCCGCAGCCGCGGCCTGCAGCCGGCCCCGGCCAGCCAGCAGCCCGAGCTCAGCTGGATTGTGGACCTCGACCGGGATTTCAAGGACGTCCTGGCGGATATGAAGCCGGCGAACCGGAACCTGTTCCGCAACATCCACAAGAAGGGCGTGAGCTTCCGCTCCAGCCAGGATCCGGCAGAGATCGCCGTCCTCCTGGAGTTCTTGCACATGACGGCCGCCCGCAACGGCTTCAAGCCGCAAAGCGACGAATACCTGACCCAGGTGGCCCTCTCGCTGATGCCGGCCGGCGCGGCGACGCTGTTCATCGCGGAGCTCGACGGCCACCCCATCGCCGCAGCCCTGGCCTACGACTCGGCCGACACCCGGACCTACGCGCACGCCGCCCTGGACGACACCCACCGCAAACTCAGCGCGGGCATCCCCCTGCTTGTCACCTTGATCGCGGACGCCCAGGCGAAGGGCCTCAAGCACGTGGACCTCTGGGGCGTGGCGCCGGAGGACCAGCCCGACCACAAATGGGCCGGGTTCACGGCGTTCAAGAAGTCGTTCGGCGGCCGCGGGATCGCGTATCCCGGAACGTGGGACCTGCCGGTCCGGAAGGTCCGCTACGGCAGCTACCAGCTGGCCCGCAAAGGCGCCCAGCTCGCGAAGAAGCTGCGCGCCCGGTCCCGGGCCCTCGCAAACCGCTAAGGGCCCAGCAGGCGGCACCGGCCACCGGGTCGCCCCGGCCAGCCGGGCCGTTCTGTCCCCGGTGGCCGGTGTTGGTGGGGGCGCTAGTTGGCCGTAATGGCGTGCCGCTGGGCGTCGTAGGCGCTGGCCACCATCTGCTCCACGGAGTGCCGCATCTTCCAGTCGAGATCGCGGGCGGCCAGCGTGCCGTCGGCCACGATCCGGTCCGGATCCCCTGCCCGCCGCGGACCGATTTCGGGTTCGAAATCGATCCCCGTGACGTCGGCCATCGCCGTCATGATCTGGCGCACGGACAGCCCGTCCCCGGATCCGAGGTTGTACACCCGCTCCAGCGGCTTGCCCGCCTCGAGCGCCTGGGCGGCGGCCACATGCGAGGTGGCCAGGTCCGCCACGTGCACGTAGTCGCGCACGCAAGTTCCGTCCGGCGTGTTGTAGTCGATGCCGTTGATGCGCGGCGTCTTACCGGCCGTGAGCGCCCGCAGCACGATCGGGAAAAGGTTGTGAGGGCTGGTGTCGTAAAGCTCGGGCGCACCTGAGCCGACCACGTTGAAATACCGCAGCGAGGTGTGGCTCAGGCCCCGGGCCCGGCCCTGGTCACGGATCAGCCACTCGCCGATGAGTTTGCTCTCGCCGTAGGGAGATTCCGGGTTGGTGGGCGTCGCTTCGGTGACGATGTCGCCGGTGGGCGTGCCGTAGGTGGCCGCGGACGAGGAGAACACCAGTTTGTCGACGCCGGTGAGCTCCATGGCCTTGAGCAGTTGCGCGGTGCCCGTGACGTTCTGTTCATAAGTCAGCAGCGGCTCCTGGACGGAAACCCCGGCGTACTTGAAACCGGCCAGGTGGATCACCCCGGTCACCGCGTGCTCCCGCAGCGTGCGGGCCACGAGGTCGGCGTCGAGGATGCTGCCATGGATGAACGGCACATCGGCCGGCACGAACTCACGGTGCCCGCTGGAGAGGGAGTCAATCACCACCGGCTGAATCCGGGCACCGCGCAAAGCGGAAACCACATGAGAACCGATATATCCTGCACCGCCAGTTACGAGCCACGTCATGGCTCCACCCTATCTAATCCCACGGGCCCCGGCCGCCCCACCGCAATAGACACGTCATCATGCACTTGGTTTAAGACGACGAATCCCGGACCGCGGAGGCGGCCCAGGATTCGCTGTGCTCTATCGTGCAGTTCAGTGTTGCCGTTCAGGTGCTAGCTCCTGCGGGCGTAGCCTTCCCACTTGCTGGCCTGGTGTTCGCCGTCGACAAAGCGGATCGTGCCGGACTTGGAGCGCATCACGATGGACTGGGTGAGGACCTTGTCCTTGGAGTAGCGGACGCCCTTGAGGAGGTCGCCGTCGGTGATGCCGGTGGCCGCGAAGTAGCAGTTGTCGCTGGAGACGAGGTCGTTGGTCGAGAGCACGCGCTCCAGATCGTGGCCGGCGTCGATCGCCTTCTGCTTCTCTTCGTCACTCGTGGGCCACAGGCGGCCCTGGATGACGCCGCCGAGGGACTTGATGGCGCAGGCCGCGACGATGCCTTCCGGGGTTCCGCCGATGCCCATGAGGGCGTCGACTCCGGTGCCGGCACGCGCAGCGGCGATGGCCCCCGCGACGTCGCCGTCCATGATGAACTTCGTGCGGGCGCCGGCTTCGCGGATTTCCTCCACGAGGGGGCGGTGCCGGTCGCGGTCCAGGATCATTACGTTGAGCTGGTTGACCTTGACGCCCTTGGCCTTGGCGATCAGATGCAGGTTCTGCTTGACCGGCAGACGCAGGTCCACCATGTCGGCCGCTTCCGGGCCGGTGACGAGCTTTTCCATGTAGAACACGGCGGAGGGATCGAACATGGAGCCGCGTTCGGCCACGGCCAGGACGGCCAGGGCATTGTTGATGCCAAGGGCGGTCAGCCGGGTTCCGTCGATGGGGTCGACGGCGACGTCGCACTCGGGGCCGGTGCCGTCACCGACGTGCTCGCCGTTGAACAGCATCGGGGCTTCGTCCTTCTCGCCCTCACCGATGACAACGACGCCGTTGAAGTGCACGGTCTGCAGGAAGGAGCGCATGGCGTCCACGGCGGCGCCGTCGGCCTTGTTCTTGTCGCCGAAACCCACCCAGTGGCCGCCGGCGATGGCCGCGGCTTCCGTGACGCGGACAAGTTCCAGCGCGAGGTTGCGGTCAGGCTCATCGATCCCGACGGCGAGCGACGGGGAAAGCGTGGAGTACTTCTGGGACATGGGCGCTGGTGTCACGTGAACCTCTTCTTCGAGTGGCGGTCGTTGAACCCGTACGGCCAGGATCGATCCGTCGCGGTGATTCGTCTGATATTGATCATAGTCGGGGCGGACCCGGAAGGTCATGGGATGACCGGCGCGTGACGCACTTCACCGTCGGAGGGGCCGCTGCGCCGCGAATGTGAGATCGGCCCGGACATGCGCGACTATAGAGGGGTGAGTGAATTGCAGGACGCTTCCCCCGCCGCCCCCGGTTCGCCGGCTGGCAGCGCCCCCGCGGCAGACCCGGCCCCTTCCGGACAGCCCGTGAAGCCCGTCATCGCCGCCGCGGCGGCCAAACGCGCCAACGCCTCCGTGATGGGCATGATCATCGCCCTGGTGGTGAGCATCGCCGCGTTCCTGCCGATCGTCCTCATGAACCCGTCTCCGAAGACCGACGGTTACCGGCCCAACGTCAACGTCAGCGCCACCGCGCAGAACGCGGCGGGTGTGGCGGGATTCACACCCGTGGCGGCCGATACCGGCGACACATTCCGCGCCAACTACGCCCGTTGGGAGTCCGGCGCCGGCAGCGGCGTCCCCGCCTGGGAAGTCGGCTACCTGACGCCCAAGGAATCCTTCATCGCCCTCGTGCAGACCCGCACGGCCAACCCCACCTGGCTCCTGCAGCAGACCAAGAACGCTCCCGTGACCGGCACCCGCAACGCCGGCGGCCGCGACTGGGAACTGCGCGACACCGGCAAGGGCGAGAAATCCATGATGCTGACTGATCGCGGCACCACCGTCATCCTCTCCGGATCCGCGACGCTGGAGGAGTTCTCCGCCCTGGCCACCGCCGTGGTGAAGTCGCTCGAAAGCAACCCTCCCGCCGGGGCATCCTCCAGCACGCCAGGCGCAACAGTTTCACCTTCGGCCAGCCCTTCACCGTAAAGTGGCCACGTGGCTACTTATCTGACTCCCGCACTCGCCTGGCAGCGTCTCCGTGAAGGCAACAAGCGTTTTGTCGCCGGCACGTCCTCACACCCCAACCAGGACGCGTCGCGTCGCTCGTCGCTGGTCGAAAACCAGCACCCCTTCGCGGTGATCTTCGGTTGCGCCGACTCCAGGCTTGCCGCCGAAATCATCTTCGACCTCGGCCTCGGGGACGCCTTTGTGGTCCGCACCGCCGGCCAGGTGATCGACGACGCCGTGCTTGGCTCGCTGGAATACAGCGTCAGCGAACTGGACGTCCCGCTGATCGTCGTCCTGGGGCACGACAGTTGTGGTGCTGTCACCGCAACCAAGAACGCCGTGGAAACCGGCCAGATGCCGGTCGGTTTCATCCGCAGCCTGGTGGAGCGGATCACCCCGTCCGTGTTGACCTCGCTGCGTAACAATCAGACCGACGTCAACGACATGGTGGTCGAGAACGTCAAGCAGACCTCGCAGCGGCTGGTGGACAGTTCCCGGGTGATTTCGGGCGCAGTCGACAGCGGCCGCACGGCCGTGATCGGCCTCGCCTACAGCCTGGCTGACGGCCGGGCCGATCTCGTTTCCAGCATCGGCAGGCTGTAAACCCCGGCGCCCGGCCGTCGCAGCCTGCTCACGGTTTTCGGTGGGACTCCTACTCCCAATAAGCTAGCCCCATGACTTCCACAGATGAGTTGAACACCGAAGAGTTCCGCATTGAACACGACACGATGGGCGAAGTCCGCGTTCCCGTGAACGCCCTGTACCGCGCACAGACGCAGCGGGCAGTCGAGAACTTCCCCATCTCCGGCAAGACCCTGGAGCGCGCCCACATCGAAGCCCTGGCACGGGTGAAGAAGGCCGCCGCCCAGGCAAACGCAGAACTGGGGGTGCTCGACGGCGAGCTCGCCCAGGCGATTGCCGACGCAGCCGACCAGGTTGCGGCCGGCAAGTACGACGGCGACTTCCCGATTGACGTCTTCCAGACCGGCTCCGGCACGTCCTCGAACATGAACACCAACGAGGTCATCGCCGAGCTCGCCACGCGTGCCCTCACGTCTGCCGGAAGCGACAAGGTTGTCCACCCGAACGACCACGTCAACGCCTCGCAGTCCTCCAATGACGTCTTCCCCACGTCCGTCCACGTCGCCGCCACGTCCGCCCTGATCAACGATCTGATCCCGGCCCTCGGCTACCTGGCGGAGTCGCTGGAGCGCAAGGCCACCGAATTCAAGGACGTCGTGAAGTCCGGCCGAACGCACCTCATGGACGCCACCCCCGTCACGCTGGGCCAGGAGTTCGGCGGCTACGCAGCGCAGGTCCGCTACGGCATCGAGCGCATCAACGCCGCCCTCCCCCGCGTCGCCGAGGTCCCGCTCGGCGGCACCGCCGTGGGCACCGGCATCAACACGCCGGCCGGATTCCCGGAGCGCGTGATCGAACTGCTGGCGGCCGACACCGGACTGCCCCTGACCGAGGCCCGCGACCACTTCGAGGCCCAGGCCAACCGGGACGGCCTCATCGAAGCGTCCAGCCAGCTGCGCAACATCGCGATTTCCTTCATGAAGATCAACAATGACCTGCGCTGGATGGGCTCCGGCCCCAACACCGGCCTCGGCGAAATCGCCATCCCGGACCTGCAGCCGGGCTCGTCGATCATGCCGGGCAAGGTCAACCCCGTCATCTGCGAAGCCTCCATCATGGTCTGCGCCCAGGTGATCGGCAATGACACCGCCATCGCGTGGTCCGGCACCAACGGCGCCTTCGAACTCAACGTCGGCATCCCGGTCATGGCCGCCAACCTCCTTGAATCCGTGCGCCTGCTGGCCAACACCAGCCGCGTCATGGCCGACAAGATGATCGACGGCATCACCGCCAACGTCGAGCGCGCCCGCTTCCTCGCCGAGGCCTCGCCGTCGATTGTGACCCCGCTGAACAAGTTCATCGGCTACGAGAACGCCGCCAAGATCGCCAAAAAGGCCGTGGCCGAGGGCCTGACCATCCGTGAGACCGTCGTCTCCATGGGCTTCCTCGAGCGCGGCGAACTGACCGAAGAGCAGCTGGACACCGCACTGGACGTCATGTCCATGACGCGCCCGCCGCACAAGGCCTAACGGCTCCGGGCGGCGCCGCCCCCGAAGAGAACATCCGCCGCCGGCCGGCATCCTTCCTGGAAGGGTGCCGGCCGTCGGCATGTCTGCACCGCAGGTCAGAACTTAGACCCTGGGCGGTTCCCCGCCGGCGGCCTCCCGCTCCTGCGCCGTGTACGCCGCCGCGGCCGCGGCATCCGCCATGCTGGCACCGCCGATCCGTGCCTCCCGCAACCGCCGCGTCTTGGCGGACTGGACGGAGAAGGCAGCATCGACGTTCCCGGCGGCATAGGTCAGGGCGTCTTCGGCGCGGATGCCGAGGCCGCCGGCGGTCAATACGGCGTCCTGGTTGGCGCCCAAATATGTGAACTGCCAGCCCCACTGGCTCTGCTGCCGCTGGACCAGGGCCTTGACCAACTCGCCCGTGGCCTCGCGCGAGGAGTTCTCGTGGCCGTCCGTCAGCACGGCCACCAGCACAGTGCCGGGGCGCTCGTCCTCCGGAAGGGCCGCCAGTTCCGCACCCGCTTCGCCGATCAGCCGGACCATGGCGTCGTGCAGGGCGGTGCTGCCCCGCGGCTGCAGGTCCAGCGCCGGCACGTCCTGGATGTCCACCGAGGCGTAGACGCGCTCGTAGGTGTCATCGAACTGCGCCAGCGACAGCCGGCACCGGCCCGCCACTGCCCGCTGTTCGCGGATGAACGCCGCAAACCCGCCCACAGTGTCATCGGCGATGGCGCTCATCGACCCGGAACGGTCCAGGAGGACGTACACGTGCGTCAGGGCTGAATCTGTCATGCTTCCCCATTTCCGGCCCCGACGGCGCTTCTGCCTCGTCGCGGGCCACCTGTTGCCAGCGGTATGGCTGGACAGGAGCAGGCTACAGCCGGGCAGCGACATTATTGCCGGCAACAGCCCAAAGCATCTTTTGCACTATTTATGATTAAGTGCAAAAATACACTCCATGGGAAACAGTGCAATTACTTCGGGCGGCCTCCGCGAGCGCAAGCGGGCCGCAACACGGGCGGCGATTACCGCCGTCGCGCGTTCCCTGACCGCCGAACGCGGCCTCAGCGGCTACACCGTGGAGGAAGTCTGCGAGCGCGCGGGCATCTCCCGCCGGACCTTCTTCAACTACTTCCCTGCCAAGGAAGATGCGATCCTGGGCCACGTCGACGACGACTTTCCGGAAGAGGTGGTGGCCCGGTTCATGGCGGGCGGCGCGGGTTCGCCCGCCGGGGAAATCTCGGCCTCACTCCTCGCCGACCTCGTGCGCCTGTCCCTTGATCTGTCCGAGCGGATGAGCGGCTCCGAGGAAGAGACCCGCCAGCTGATCGGGGTGATCAAGAAGGAACCCCAACTGATGCTGAAGATCATCGGCGCCACCGAGGAACGCGAGGCCGACTTCGCCCGGTTGCTCGCGGCCAGGGAAGGCGTACCTGCCGATCATCCCGTAGTCCGCATGGCCGTGGTCCTCCTCGGAAACGTCGCCAGGAAAACCAGCGCCGACTACTTCTCCGAGGGCAACGCCCGCCCCTACAAGGACTTGCTGCTGGAAAACATTGCAGCAGCCCGCACGCTCTTCTCCCTGCCGTTCACCATGTCCCAGTTCGACACAGTCCACTTCGACGGAGTCGAGTCAAATACAGTCCAGCCCAACCCTTCCGAAGGAGCGCAATGAGCGCCGCCGTCAGCACCAAGCCAGCAGCCGAGCCGCTGCTGCTGACCCAGAAACGCATCTGGATCATCTTCTCCGCCCTCATCGCGGGCATGCTGCTCTCCAGCCTTGACCAGACCATCGTCTCCACCGCCATGCCGACGATCGTCGGCAAGCTCGGCGGCGTGGAACACCAGGCCTGGATTACCACTGCCTACCTGCTCGCCACCACCATCGTCATGCCCATCTATGGAAAGTTCGGCGACATCCTGGGCCGCCGGAACCTGTTCCTCATCGCCATCGGGCTCTTCACCCTCGCCTCTGTCGGGTGCGCCCTCGCCACCGACTTCTGGGGCTTCGTGGTCTTCCGCGCCATCCAGGGCCTCGGCGGCGGCGGCCTGATGATCCTGTCCCAGGCCATCATCGCCGACATCGTTCCGGCCAAGGAGCGCGGCAAGTACATGGGCCCGCTGGGCGCAATCTTCGGCCTCTCCGCCGTCGCCGGACCGCTGCTGGGCGGTTTCTTCGTGGACCACCTGACCTGGGAATGGGCCTTCTACATCAACATCCCGATCGGCATCGCCGCGTTCACCATCGCCTGGTTCACCCTGACGCTGCCGAACAAGAAGGCCGAGAAGCGGATCGACATCCTGGGCGTGCTGCTGCTCTCCGCGGCCACGACGTGCCTGATTTTCTTCACCGACTTCGGCGGCAAGAAGGACGAAGGCTGGGATTCCCCGCTGACGTGGGCGTTCGGCGCCGGGCTGGTGCTCGCCGCTACGGCCTTCATCCTGGTGGAGCGCCGGGCGGAGGACCCCATCATTCCGTTGAGCCTGTTCAAGAACCGGATCTTCGTGAACTCCACCGCCATCGGCTTCACCCTCGGGCTGGGCATGTTCGCGGCTATCGCCTTCGTCCCGACCTTCCTGCAGATGTCCTCCGGGACCTCCGCCGCCGAATCCGGCCTGCTGATGCTGCCCATGATGGTGGGACTCATGGGCATGGCCATCTTCTCCGGTATCCGCATTTCCAAGACCGGCAAGTACAAGATGTTCCCGATCCTCGGGGCCACCCTGACCATCGCGGCAATGCTGTGGTTGACCACACTCACGGCCGCCACGCCCATCTGGGCCATCTGCGTGCAGCTGTTCGTCTTTGGCGCCGGCCTGGGCTCGATCATGCAGGTGATTGTCCTGGTGGTCCAGAACTCGGTGCCGGCGGACCAGATCGGCACGGCCACGAGCACCAACAACTACTTCCGCGAGGTGGGCGCATCCCTGGGCGTCGCGGTGTTCGGCTCCATCTTCACCACCCGGCTCTCCGAGTCCCTGACCAATGCCTTTACCGGCGCCGGGGCGTCCGCTGAGCAGGCGTCGCAGTCCACCCGGACGATGGACCCCCAGGTCCTCAGCCAGCTCCCGGCGCAGCTCAAGGACGCGATTGTCAACGCCTACGCGGACTCGCTCGCCCCCGTCTTCTGGTACCTGCTGCCCTTCCTGGTCATCGCCCTGATTCTGGCCCTGACCCTCAAGCAGATCCCCCTGTCGGACACCGCCGGCATGGTGGCCCGCGGCGAAGCAGTCGGCGGCGAGGAAGCCGAGCGGCTCGAGGCGGAACGGGCGGCAGCCCGCCACGCCGCCGACGCCGCAGAGTCCACGGGGCCCGAAGGGCTTTCAGCCCACGGCAACACCGGTGGGTCCGGCCACGAAGACGAGCTCACCCGCCTGCGCGGCTGAGGGTCCGGAAACTGACGGTCCGGAGACGGCCCGGCAGCAGCCGGTGAGTGCCAGCAGGGGCGCCGCAACCTTTGGGGGTGCGGCGCCCCTGCCGCGTGCCAGCCGGTCGGCTCCGGCAGGCCGGGATGGCCGTGCAGTCGGCCTATCCGGCGGTCGGCAGCAGCATGGCGGCGGCCGTGCCGGCCAGCATGAAGGGCCCGAAGGGAATGGCCGACTGCAGCGTCCCGCGCCGTGCGGCGAGCAATCCGAGACTCCACAGCCCGCCGAGGACGAACGCCGCAAAGGTCCCCGCCATGACGTGCCCCCAGCCCAGGAATCCCAGGTACATTCCCAAGACGCCCGCGAGTTTCACGTCGCCGAATCCCATTCCCGGCGGATATACCGCGTGCAGGAGAAAGTAGAAAAGCCAGAGGGCTGCCCCGCCGGCCAGGACACGGAGCCCCGGAATGCCGAATGCCCCGGCGTCGGCTGGGCCGGCCACGTCCTGCCCGCCGGGAAGCAACTGGCTGGCCGCCGCGCCCAGCAGAAGGACTCCGGCGATCCCATAGGAGGGAAAGACGATCCTGTCCGGGAGCAGGTGGTGCCGGACGTCAATGACCGTGAGCCGAACGGCCATCACGAAGAAATACGCGCACGCAGCCAGGGCAAGCCAGAAAGCCAGCGGGTTGGCGGCGCCCAGGGTGCCGAGTCGTTCGATCACCCTCGGATGCTACTTGATATTCGTCCGGCCCGGCGGTCCCCGCGCGTAAACTGTGGATATGGCCGCATGGGACAGCACGAACCGGCGCGGGCCGGACGCGCCCCGCGGCCCGGCGGAGAAGGCCGCGGCCTTCCGGAACCTGTGCCGGTCATCGCCCTGGAAGTGGCAGTCGCTGAGGTTCGAGTACCTGGACCGGCCGCTCACGGTTTCCGCGGTTTCCCCGGCCGCCCCCTCCCCCGGCGACCTCGTCAGGGGGTGGCTGCGCCGGCCCGGTGCCTTGCGGCTGGAGACTGCCGACGGACTGGTCATCGGCAGCACCACCGGCATCAATGACTCCCGCGGCGGCTTCTATATCAGCTCCACGAGGAAGACCTGGCTCCTACCCCCGCAGTTGGTTACGCCGGTGTACGACGACGACGGGCTGGTGCGCCGCCGCCCGGAGGCAGCTTATGGCGAGCCGTCGTTCGGCAACGGCAGGTTCGCCGCCGTCCTGGACCCGGTGGAGCTTGCGGGGAACGCCCCCGTCCCGTTGGAGTTCCCCAACTCCAACGCCGTCGAGCTTGGCCCCATCACGGAGGTAGACCACGAGGGCCGGCCGGCCCTGGAATCGACGGTCAGCCCGAACCTCTCCTACCGTCCCGCCGATCTCGGAGCCCCGCTATGCCGTCCGGGACGCACGCTGCTGAGGATTGACTCCGGCACGGGCGTCTGCGTTGCGAGCCGCTGGCTGGACGCGCCCGGGGCCGGCTCAGAGCAGGACGGTTACGGGCACTGGCTCCGCATCCTGGGCGTCGACGAATACATGCTCGATGACCTGTTCCTGGCCGAATCGATGAACCTCACGGACGTCCGGCGCCACATCAGCTGGGACGTCCCCGCGGAATAGACCGGCCGTGACTCGCATCCGCCCGCCGGCACCGCTAGGCTTCCTGCGATGACTGAACCCGCCGACTACTGGCCCCCTTTCGGCTTGAGCCTGACCACGCCGCGTCTTCAGCTGCGCCCCATCCGCGACGCGGACATTCCGGCCGCGGTCTCAGCCGCCCTGAGCGGCGTGCACGAGCCGGGCCGCAGCCCCTTCAGCAGGCCGTGGGCCGAATCCCCCGCTGAGGAGCTCGGCCCGAACATGGCGCAGTGGTACTGGCGGTGCCGCGGGAACATGACACCGCAGGACTGGACCCTCCTGCTCGGCATCTGGCACGACGGCGAGTTCATCGGATGCCAGGACGTCGAGGCCAAAGACTTCGCCACGCTGAAGACGGTCACCACGGGCTCCTGGCTGCGGCAAAGCGTGCACGGCCAGGGCTTCGGCAAGGAAATGCGGGCCGCCGTCGCCCTCTACGCCTTCGACTGGCTCGGCGCCGAAGTGGCGGAATCCGAGGCCGCCGCCTGGAACCAGCAGTCCCTGGGCGTCTCACGCTCCCTCGGCTACGAGCTCAACGGCGTCACCCGCGCCGCCTGGGGCGGCAAGGCCCAAGAGGTCCAAAACGTCCGCCTCACCCCCGCCACCTTCAAACGCCCCGACTGGCAGCTCGAGGTAAAAGGCCACGAACCCACGGCCAAATTCCTGGGCATCCACGAATAGCCCCAGCGGGGCCGCGGCGCCCGCCGTCGCTCAGACGCCTCCTGTCGCTTCCCGTCGCTGGGTTGCGGTGGTTGCGGGTGCCGTGGTTGGGTTCGCCGGACCGCCACCTTTCGCCGTCGCTTAGACACGACGCATGGGACCCGCTGCGGTCGCTGGGCGACCTCCGGGGATCCGATGCGCCGCGATGCGCTCCTCTACGAAAGACGGCGACCCGGCTGGTGGGCGTCTCACCATCGCGGGGCAGCGGTGTCCCGCTAAGGAGCGCATCGCCGACCAAAGCGAAGCGAAGGTCGCCCAGCGACCGCAGCGCAGCGACGGGAGGTGTCTAAGCGACGGCGGGACGCCGCTGCCCGGCGAACCCAACCACGATTACCCGACCACAGCGAAGGGCCGTGGTCCGGCGAACCGGACCACGGCCCCCAACCTCGGGAGGCTAGATCTCCGCCCCCTCCAGCAGCTCCGTCACGAGGGCTGCGATCGGCGAGCGCTCCGAGCGGGTGAGGGTGATGTGGCCGAACAGCGGGTGTCCCTTCAGGGTCTCGACGACGGCCGCCACGCCGTCGTGCCGTCCGACCCGCAGGTTGTCCCGCTGGGCGACGTCGTGGGTCAGGACGATCTTGGAGTTCTGGCCGATCCGGCTCATCACTGTCAGCAGCACATTCTTCTCCAGGGACTGCGCCTCGTCGACGATCACGAATGCGTCGTGCAGGGAGCGTCCGCGGATGTGCGTCAGCGGCATGACCTCAAGCATGCCCCGGTCCATCACTTCCTCCACAACTTCCTGGCTGACCAGCGCGCCCAGGGTGTCAAAGACCGCCTGCGCCCACGGGTTCATCTTTTCCGCTTCGGACCCGGGCAGGTAGCCGAGCTCCTGGCCGCCCACCGCGTACAGGGGCCGGAAGACGATCACCTTGCGGTGCTCCCGGCGCTCCAGGACGGCTTCGAGACCGGCGCACAGGGCCAGTGCGGACTTGCCCGTGCCGGCCCGGCCGCCGAGGGACACGATGCCGACCGACGGGTCCATCAGGAGGTCGATCGCCAACCGTTGCTCGGCCGAGCGGCCGTGGAGTCCGAAGACGTCGCGGTCGCCCTTCACCAGCCTGACCTGTTTGTCCGCCCCTACCCGTCCGAGGGCCGAGCCGCGGCTGGACAGCAGGACCAGCCCGGTGTTGGTCGGCATCTCGGCCGCCGCCGGGATGAATACCGGCTCGTGCCCGTACAAGGTGGCAACCTCGTCCTCGCCCGCGTCGAGCTCGGCGACGCCGGTCCAGCCGGAGTCCTTGACGAGTTCATTGCGGTACTCGTCGGCCAGCAGCCCCATGGCCGAGGCCTTGACGCGCATCGGCAGGTCCTTTGACACCACCGTCACGTCGCGGCCCTCGTTGGCCATGTTCTTGGCCACCGCGAGGATGCGGCTGTCGTTGTCCACCCCGCGGAACCCGGCGGGCAGCACCTCGGCGGAGATATGGTTCAGCTCCACCATGAGCGTGCCGCCGTCGGGGCCCAGCGGGATGGGACGGTCCAGGCCGCCGTGCTCGAGCCGCAGGTCATCGAGCAGCCGGAGGGCTTTGCGCGCAAAGTAACCCAGCTCCGGGTCGTGGCGCTTTCCTTCGAGCTCGGTGATGACAACGATCGGCAGGATGACCTCGTGCTCGGCGAAGCGCAGGAGGGCCCGCGGATCGGAGAGCAGGACGGACGTATCGATCACGAAACTGCGGGCCGTGCCCCGGCTCCCTGTTCCTTCCCCGGAAACAGCAAGACCGGCCGCCGCGGAATCCGCTGCACCGGTCTTTGAGGTGGCTCGCTTGGCGCGAGAGGTAGCTTTCTGTCCCTGATCGGAAATGACGTCGGGCAGTTGCTCAGAAATAGCCACATCGACTCCAGCCCCGGGGCAATGCCCGGAATTGTTATTGGTGAGGCGGCTCGGCCTGGAGGCCGGACGCGGCCTCCCATACACCCGGTGCGAAAATCCGCTCCATGTACTGGCCTCCCCGATCGGCCGGCGAATTGCCTGCCGATGGGATTAACGTACGTCTCCGGGGGCCTGTTTGTCCGATAATTTTTCGGCGATTCTTGTTGCCGTCTTGTGAACTCCGCGTGAACCGCTCAGGCGCCGAAGCGGCGCTGCCTGCCGGCGTAGTCGCGCAGGGCACGCAGGAAATCCACCTTGCGGAACGCCGGCCACAAGGCCTCGCAGAAGTAGAACTCACTGTACGCGCTCTGCCACATGAGGAATCCGGACAGCCGCTGCTCCCCGGAGGTCCGGATCACCAGGTCCGGATCCGGCTGGCCCCGGGTGTAGAGGAAGCGCGAGATGTCATCCACGGTGAGTTCATCGGCCAATTGTCCAATGTCCGCTCCCCGGGCGACGGCGTCGTGCAGCAGTTCCCGGACGGCGTCGACGATCTCCCGCCGTCCGCCGTAGCCGACGGCGACGTTGACGTGCAGCCTCTCCTGCGCGGGCGTGCGCGCCGTCAGGTTGTTCAGCCGCTCGGCGAGGTAGTCCGGCAGCAGCTCGGGGGCGCCCATGGCGTGAACCGAGATGTTGGCGTCCTCGTCCAGCCGGTCCAGGGTGTTGGCGATGATGCCCATCAGGAGGTCGAGTTCCTCGCCGGAGCGGTTCATGTTGTCCGTGGAGAGCATGTACAAGGTGACCACCTTGATGCCCAGCTCCTGGCACCAGCCGAGGAATTCGTGGATCTTGTCCGCGCCGGCCTGATGGCCCTGGCTCGTGGGGGCGTTGAACTGGCGGGCCCAGCGCCGGTTGCCGTCGACCATGACGCCGACGTGGCGCGGGATCCGTTCAGGATCGAGGGAGCGCTGGAGCTTGCGCTCGTAAAAGCCGTAGAGGAATCCGGGCATTTCCATCCGGAGATTCACCTGGCTTCCTTGAGGTACTTGTTCAGTGCACATCCTAGGCTACCTGCCGGAGGGCCGTGCCGGGTGCAGCTCCGTCACAGGACAGCCCCGGACCGCTTGTTACTCACCGGTAACTTACTAGGGCGTAGGTTACTATTACGGCATGGAAAGCAACAGTCCGGAGCCCCGGCCGGAGCCTCCGGCGAAGCGGGCAACCCCGGTGGACGACGCCGCGGTGCGCCTGGCTGAACTGCTGATGATCAAGCCCAAATGGCGGGGCTGGATCCACACCGTCACCGCCCCGCTGGCACTGGCCGCCGGGCTGGTGCTGGTGATCCTGGCGCCGCCGGACCTGAAGGTGGCCTGCGCCGTCTATGCCGTTACCGGGGTCCTGCTGTTCGGCGTCAGTGCCGTCTATCACCGCGGGAACTGGTCACCGCGTGTGAAGATCGTCCTGAAGCGGCTGGATCACACGAACATCATGCTGGTGATCGCCGGAAGCTACACGCCGCTCGCCTGGGCCCTGCTGGACCGGCAGCAAGCCGAAGTGCTGCTCTGGGTGATCTGGTCCGGGGCCATCCTCGGTGTGCTGTTCCGCCTGCTGTGGACCAATGCCCCGCGGTGGCTCTATGTGCCGATCTATATCGCACTCGGCTGCGGCTCGCTGTTCTATCTGCCGGACTTTTTCGCCGCCAACGCTGCCTCGGCGGTGCTGATCTGCGTCGGCGGGGTCCTGTACATCACGGGAGCCGTGTTCTATGCGCTGAAGAAGCCGAATTTCAGCTACGAACACTTCGGCTTTCATGAACTGTTCCATGCGCTGACGGTCTTTGCCTTCGCCGCGCACTACATCGCCATTGCCATCGCGGTCCTGGGCTGACGCCGGCTGCGCTGATTCTCCCCACCTTTGAGACAGCGACGCCGGGACTCGCCGGCAGTTCGGCCCGACACGCCGGGCGCCGGCTTCAATCGTGGGGAATTCCGGCGTCAGGAGCTGGCCCCGGCTCAGCCGGGATGCCCTGCCGCAATGAGCTCGGGCAGCAGCCGCATGTCTGAAAAGACGGTGGTTCCGGGACCGGCCAATCGGGAAGCCGGGGTGACACCGCCGGCATACGCGAAGACGTGCATTCCCGCCGCCCGGGCGGCCTGGACGCCGTAGGCGCTGTCCTCGACGACGGCGCACCGCCCGGGAGCGGTGCCCAGGCTCGCCGCGGCGTGGAGGAACAGGTCCGGCGCGGGTTTGCCGTTGGCCACCTCTGTGGCGCTGTAGATGCGGCCCTGGAAGCGGCGCAGCAGCCCGGTCTTGCCCAGGGTCCGGCGCATCTTTTCGTGGCTGCCGCTGGAGGCGACACAGTGCGGCAGGGACAGCCGGTCCAGGGCGTCATCGATGCCATCAACGGCCTCGAGGTCACGTTCAAACGCCTCCTGGTACCAGCGACCGTAGTCGCGGTCCCAGCCGTCGGCCAGCCGGACCCCGAGCTGCTGTTCCACGGCGGCCACAAAGTGCGCCTCGGATTTTCCGACGAACCGTTCCACGATGTCATCGAGTTCCAGGTCCCAGCCGAGATCGGCCAGCACTCGCTGGTCCACCCGGATGGCGATCACCTCGGAATCCACCAGCACACCGTCGCAATCGAACACCACCAGCTCAAAGCCGTCCTGACCAGTCATGAGGACATCCTAGCCAGCTGCCCGCGCATTTCTTCGACGGAAGTCGCGGGGAGGCCGCAGACCATGCCGCGGCACAGGAACACCTGCGGGGCGCCGTCCGGGCCCGCGCCGCGGCCCTGCAGCAGCGGTATTGGCCGGGCGGCGCCGTCGTCCTGGACCGCGACCACCAGCCCGGGGCTGGCCGAGAGCAGCAGCTCCCGGTGCAGCACGGCCCGTTCCGGGGTGTCCGGTCCGGCGACGGCGGCCTCGATGGGACCGGCGAGGGCGGCCTGGGCGGTCGCGAGCAGCCAGCCGGCGGCGCGGGGCGCCTGGCCCGCAAGCGGAGGAAGCAACAGGGCGAGGATGCTGGCCGCCAGGGTGCGGTGTTCGGACGAGCCGGAGAAGGCCGAGTGGGTCAGCAGGGCACCGGCCAGCGCGGCGGCGCCGCTGGGGGTGGCGCCGTCGAACGGTTCCAGGCCGTCACGGCCGCCCTGGGCGGCCGTGACCTGTGCGGACTCCCCCGCAGCGTCCCTCAGGCCGCCGTCGGCCGCGAACCGCCTGCAGGCGGCGTCCAGAATGGCCTCGGCCAGCCCATACCGGCGGGTGTGCCCGGTAACCGCATAGAGCGCGAACAGCCCCTCGGCGCAGAAGGCGTAGTCCTCCAGCAAACCGCCGATTCCGCCCGCCACTCCGTCATGGGAGACGCGCAGAAGCCTGCCGGGGCCATCCGCCGCGGGCCGCCAGTGCACGCGCTCAAGATAGTCCGCGATCCGCTCCGCCGCGGCCACAAGCTCCGGGCGTGCCAGGACGGCGCCGGCGTCGGCGAGGGCGGCGACTGCCAGTCCGTTCCAGCCCGCCACCACCTTGTCATCCCGGCCGGGCTGGGGCCGGTTCCTGCGCGACTGCGCCAGCAGCGGGCGCACCCGCTGCCACAGCGCGGCGTCCCCGCCGGACATCTCCCGGCCCGGATGCAGCGGCGAACCGTCGGCGGTCACGCTTCCGGGCATTCGGACGTTCATGAGGGCCGCCACGGCGGCGCCGTCGGCCGGGCCCAGGAGCGACTCCAGGCCGCCGGGAGTCCACAGGTAGCTGGCCCCCTCGGCGTGCACGCCGTCGACGACCGTGTCGGCGTCCAGCGACGACGCCAGGGCCACGACCCCGGTGTCCGGTCCCGTCGCAGGGCCCGCCGCAGGGGCTGGCGCCGGGCCCGTCGCAGGTGCCAGCCCGAGGCGGGCCAGGAGCCAGTCGGCGGTAAGCCCGGCAATCCCGGCGGCCTCGGCCGCCGGGTACTCCGGCGTGCCGCCCAGCCGGACCCAATGGACATAGACGCGCAGCAACTGGGCGTTGTCGTAGAGCATTTTCTCGAAGTGCGGAACGGACCAGTCTCCCGTCACCGAATAGCGCGCGAAGCCGCCGTCGAGCTGGTCGAACAACGCCGAGCGGGACATTGCTGCCAGGCACTGACCGGCCATGTCCCGGGCCGCCGTCGCGGTCTCCAGGCCCGCGGAGTCCTGGCCTGCGGTGTCCGGAGCGGCTGCCGGCGGCATGCTGTCCGAGGGCACTGCGGCGTGACGGATCAGGAATTCGAGCACGGCCGCGGGCGGGAACTTCGGTGCGCCGCCGAAGCCGCCGTGGGCCCGGTCCTCGGCGCCGGAGAGGGCGGTGACGGCTTCGCCAAGGAGCGCCGCGTCCAGGGGTTCGGGCGGCCCGTCGAGGCGCAGGGCGGCTGCCGGCTGGGAGGCGGCGATGCCGCGCGCCAGGGTGGCCGCGTTGGCCTCGACGGCGCCGCGGCGTTCCGTCCAGGCCTCGCTCACGGCTTCAAGGACCTGCCGGAAGGACGGACGGCCCGGCATGGGCCGGGGTGGGAAATAGGTGCCGGCATGGAAGGCGCGGCCATCGGGCAGGAGGAAGACGGACATCGGCCAGCCGCCCTCGCCGCTGATCGCCTGCGTCGCTGTCATGTAGACGGCATCGACGTCGGGGCGCTCTTCCCGGTCCACCTTGATGGAGACAAAGTGGGCGTTCAGGTAGTCGGCGGTTTCATGGTCCTCAAAGGATTCATGGGCCATGACGTGGCACCAGTGGCAGGCCGCGTAGCCGATTGAGAGGAACACCGGCACGTCCCGGGCGGCAGCGGCGGCGAAGGCCGCGTCACCGAACGGCTGCCAGTGAACGGGGTTGCCGGCGTGCTGGCGCAGGTACGCAGAGGGTTCCGCCGCCAGGGCATTCGAGGCCCCGGACGGCGGGTTGGGGAATCCGCGGTCAGCGGGTTCCGGGTCCCGCATCGCCGTTGACTTCCGGCCGGTTAACCGCGCCGTCGGACCGGGAAACCCCGCCGTCGGCGGGGAAGGCCGTGCCGTCAGCGCGGAAGGCAGCGCCGTCGGCAGGGAATACGCCGCCCGGGGCCCCTGATTCCTGGGATGCGTCCTCGGCGGCCGCACGCTCTTCCTCCACCTGGGCACGGTAGCGGACCCGGCGGATACGCCGCACCATGTCTACGATCAGCAGCGCGGTCAACACCACGATGAAGGCTGTCAGCAGGAAGCCCAGCAGACCCGGGGTGACCTGGTCCTCGGACAGGCCCGGGCGCAGCGACGGCGTAGGGGTCGGCGCCGGGGTTGTTGCGAGGGCGATGAGCAAGGAATGCACGGTGGGAAACCTTCTGTGGAACTGGGTGTCTTTTCTGCGGTGACTTTTCTACAGTGCTTTGTCTACAACATCTTTTCTACACTGGATAGAAGAGCCATTTCGTCTCTATCTTAGCCCGGCGAAGAGGTCCGTTTCCGGCAGATCTACGGGGATCCGGGATTCGATCAGGGAGTAGTCCTCCCACGGCCAGACCTTGCGCTGCATGGCCGAGGAGACCGCGAAGAAGAATCCTTCCGGGTCCACCTGGGTCCGGTGTGAGCGGAGTGCGTCGTCGCGGGCTTCGAAGAAATCGCCGCACTCGACCTGGGTTGTGGTGGCGTGTGTCGGCGGCGGCGGGGTATGCCCCTCGGCGTCCGCTTCCAGCCACGCAGCGAGCCGCTCGGCATACGGGGACTGCAGGCCGGCCTCCTCCAGCGCGGAGTGGAGGGCACGGAAACGGTCCGGGCTGAAGGCGCGGTCGTAGTAGAGCTTGCTGGGCACCCAGGGTTCCCCGGCGTCCGGATACCGGGCGGGATCGCCGGCCGCCGCGAAGGCCTCGACGGCCACCCGGTGCGCCATGATGTGGTCCGGGTGCGGGTAACCGCCGTTCTCGTCATAGCTGAGGATCACGTGGGGCTTGAAGTCCCGGACCAGCCGGACCAGCGGTGCGGCCGCCCGCTCCAGCGGCTGCAGGGCGAAGCACCCGGGCGGCAGGGCCGGCAGGGGGTCGCCCTCGGGCAGCCCGGAATCGACGAAGCCGAGCCAGCGCTGCCGGATGCCGAGGACGTTCGCGGCGGCGTCCATCTCCAGCCGGCGTGCCCCGGCCATGTCGCGTTTGGGGTGCGGTTGCCCCTCCATCGCGGGGTTCTGGATGTCGCCGCGGGAGCCGTCGGTGCACGTGGCCACCAGGACGTCCACGCCGGCGGCAGCATACATCGCCATCGTGGCGGCACCCTTGCTGGATTCGTCGTCGGGATGAGCATGGACCGCCAGCAGACGAAGCGGTGCTGACGGGCTGGGGGATGCTGTCATCGTGGGACGGCTCCTCTTTCTGCTGTGCTGCCCTGTTGGGGTGCGTCTGTTGGTGTGCGGCTTGGTCTGTGCGGCCAGCCGGAAATATCCCGGTCCGATCCACACTAAACTGGACTGGTGACTTCCGAGGACCAGCCTGCCGCGCCGGCACCTAACAGCCTATCCAATCGTTACGGCGGCCAAAAGCGCGCGCTGACCCGCAAGGTCAAACGCAACATCCTGATCGCCGCCCTCGCCGTGGGCATTGCCTTTCTGGCCTGGGTCTCGACGTCGGCGGCCATCGGCGGTGTCAGCTACAAGGATGTCGGCTACAGCACCCCCGACGCCACGGTCACGGAAATCGACTTCCAGGTCACGAAGGACCCGGCAGCGGAGGCGAAATGCGCTGTGAAGGCCATGGACTCGAAGTTCGCGATTGTTGGCTGGAAGGTTGTGGACATCGGGCCGAACGCGGCCGATGCCGGCACGGACGGCGGACGCACCACAGCCCACCGCACCCAGCTGCGCACGGAATCCCAGGCGGTCTCCGCCGTCGTGGACAGCTGCTGGATTCCCGACGCCGGACAATAACGGGACCACAGGCCGCGGCAAGTGCCGGGCCGCGCACGCAGTGATGCCGTCCGAGGCTGCTTGGGACACCGTGTGATCCACGCCGCAGTCCTCTTTGGTTTATCCACAGGATTGACTACAATGGATCAATACCTTTCCCCCGCTGAGCTGGTTACTGCGTCATAAAAGTGGCCACCGTGGCGGGGTCTTTGCTTGTATGACCACCCAAAGGAGAAGTCCGTGTCTACCACCAACAGCGCAACTGCGGCTTGGCTTACCCAGGAAGCTTTTGACCGCCTGAAGGCAGAGCTGGACAACCTTTCCGGCCCCGGCCGGGCAGAAATCGTCCAGAAGATCGAAGCGGCGCGCCAGGAGGGCGACCTCAAGGAGAACGGTGGCTACCACGCTGCCAAGGAGGAGCAGGGCAAGATCGAGGCCCGCATCCGCCAGCTCACGGCCCTCCTCCGGGACGCCCACGTCGGGGAGGCCCCGGCCGACGACGGCATCGTGGAGCCCGGCATGATCGTCGTGGCCAGGATTGCCGGCGACGAGGAGAGCTTCCTGCTCGGCTCCCGTGAAATTGCCGGCGACTCGGACCTGGATGTCTTCAGCGAGAAGTCCCCCCTCGGCGCGGCCATCGTTGGCCACAAGGAGGGCGACAAGCTCAGCTACACCGCCCCGAACGGCAAGGACATCACGGTGGAGATCATCTCCGCCAAGCCGTACGCCGGCTGACACCAGCGACAGAACAGCGACGCCGGTCTCCCCTCGCGGGGAGGCCGGCGTCGTTTTTTTCCGCCCGTTGGCGGGGGGCTGTTGGGGCCGGCCGGTTTGGCCGGAGTCCTGGGGAGGTGTCCTCTTCCCGGGGTATTCAGCGTCCCGCGGACAGCGCCCCGGGGCGCCTGGTGCTCAGCAGCAGCGCGGCTGTGATGCCGCCGATAGCCCCGCCCAGGTGGGCCTGCCATGAGACGAAACTGGCCACGGTGGGCAGGATTCCGAACAGGATGCCGCCGTAGGCCATGAACAACACCACGGACAGGGCGATCTGCCACCAGTTCCGGTTGATGAAGCCGCGGACCAGGAGGAAGGCGAAGAGCCCGAACACCAGCCCGGAGGCGCCAACAGTGACGCTGGCGCCGCCGATGAGCCACACCACGAGCCCGGATGCCAGCCAGCTGGCGGCCAGTGCGGTGATGAACACCCGGCGCCCGGAGAGGAACACGAGGAAGCCGAAGATGATCAACGGGAGCGTGTTGGACATCAGGTGGGCCAGGCTGGAGTGCAGCAAGGGAAAGGTCAGGATGTCCAGGACCCCGTCCAGGCTGCGCGGCCGCAGCCCGAAAGTGCGGTTCAGGGAGTGGAACAGTGCGGTGTTGAGGATCTCGATCAGGTAGAGCAGCACCACGAAGGAGCCGACCACCAGCAGTCCCCGGCGGGCCCGCACCGCGGTGCTCTCCCCTTCCCGCGGCTCCCCGCCCCCAAACGCGTCCGTCACCATGGCCCCTAGTGCACCACGATCGGCTGGAAACCCTCGGCGCGCAGCGCCGCCAGGACCTGGCTGCAGTGCTCGTGGCCCTTGGTTTCCAGGTTGACGGTGATGGAGACGTCGCCCATGCTGATGGAGCCGCCCACCCGGGTGTGGTCCAGGCCAGTGACGTTGGCGTCGTTCTCGGCGATGATGCGGGCAATCGTGGCCAGCGAGCCCGGACGGTCGTCCAGCATCATCCGCACGGTCATGTACCGGCCGGCGGCGGAGAGGCCGCGCTGGATGACCTTGAGCATCAGCATGGGGTCGATGTTGCCGCCCGAGAGGACCACCGCAACGGTTCCGGGGTTTTCGATCTTGCCTTCCATGAGCGCCGCGACGCCGACGGCCCCGGCAGGTTCCACCACCATCTTGGCGCGCTCCAGCAGGAAGATCAGCGCCCGGGCCAGGGCGTCTTCGCTGACGGTGACGACGTCGTCGACGAGCTCGCGGATGATGCTGAACGGCAACTGGCCCGGCCGGCCTACGGCGATGCCGTCGGCCATGGTGGAGACCTTCTTGAGCGGGACGAGGGCGTCGGCGGCGAGCGAGGGTGGATAGGCGGCGGCGTTTTCAGCCTGGACGCCGATAATGCGGATATCGCGGCCGAGTTCTTTGGCGCGCGCCTTCACCGCAACGGCAACGCCCGCGAGGAGTCCGCCGCCGCCGACACCCATCAGGATGGTGTCGACGTCGGGGACCTGTTCGAGGATCTCCAGCCCGACCGTCCCCTGGCCGGCGACGACGTCGACGTCATCGAAGGGGTGGACAAAGACGGCACCGCTTTCATCGGCGTAGCGCTTGGCTTCCGCCAGCGCCTCGTCCACGTTGTGGCCATGCAGCACAACCTCGGCGCCGTGGCTGCGGGTGGCGGCGAGCTTGGGCAATGCGACGCCGAGCGGCATGTAGATCCGGGCCTTGATGCCCAGGCTCTTGGCTGCGACAGCCACGCCCTGGGCGTGGTTTCCGGCAGAGGCCGCCACGACGCCGCGCTTCTTTTCGGCGTCGGAGAGCTTGGCCATCCGCACGTAGGCGCCGCGGACCTTGAAGGAGCCGGCGCGCTGCAGGTTTTCGCACTTGAGGAAGACCTCGCCGCCGACCGTGCTGCCGAGGGCCCGCGATGATTCCACGGGCGTCCGCGTAATAATCCCGTCGAGCAGCTTCTGCGCCTCCAGGACATCGTCCAGCGTGACGGGCAGGCTCTCAAGGTTATTCACGAACTGTTCTCCTTCTTTGGATCAGGCGTCGGTGCCCCGTCCGGCATCACTGCCCGGAGCACCGCTGTTGGGTGCGGCGCCCTCGCCGCCGGGGTTTGCGCCCGGCAGGTGGACGTCTGTGAAGGTGGTGTCTGCGCCGGGTTCGGGGGCATGACCGCCCCCGGCTCCCGCGGTTGCCAACACTTCATCATGTTCCCACGTTCTGCCCGCAATGTAGCGAATCGACGAGTTTGCTACGGCAAGGATCGGAACGGAGAACAATGCGCCGGGGATCCCGGCGAGGTAGGAGCCGGCCGCGACGGACAGGATCACGGCGACGGGGTGGAGGGAGACGGCCTTGCCCATGACGAGGGGCTGCAGGATGTGGCTTTCGAGCTGCTGGACGCCGAGCACGATCGCCAGCATGATGAGGGCGTTGACGGGCCCGTTGGCGACCAGCGCCAGCAGCACGGCGATCGCGCCGGTGAACAGCGCGCCGACCACCGGGATGAACGAACCGAGGAAGACCAGCACGCCCAGCGGCAGCGCGAGCGGCACGCCGATGATGGCGGCGCCGACGCCGATTCCCACGGCGTCCACGAAGGCGACGAACATTTGGATGCGTGCGTAGCTGACCATGGATGTCCAGCCGCGGCGGCCCGCGCCGTCCGTGGCCCGGCGCGCCTTCCGGGGCATGAGCCTGACCAGGAAGGCCCAGATTCTGTCGCCTTCGAGCAGGAAGAAGATCAGGATGAACAGCGCCAGGACCAGGCCGGCGGCGAAGTGCCCGGCGGTGCTCCCGAATGTCAGAGCCCCGCTGAGGATGCTGCTGCTGTTGTTCTGCAGGGCAGCGGTGGCGTCCTCGATGTACTTGTCGATCTGGGCGGCCGTCAGGTGCAGCGGGCCTTCCGACAGCCAGGTCTGTACCTGCTGCACGCCCGTGAGCGCCTGGGACCACAGCTCGCCGAAGCCCTGCATGAGCTGGCGCCCGACCAGGGTCAGCGCACCGACGATGAGGCCGATGAAGCCGAGCACAGTGATGGCGACGGCGAGCCCCTTGGGCACGCGCCGGTTGGCCATCCAGCGCACTGCGGGGCTGAGGAGCCCCGAGAGGAGGGCGGCCACCATCACGGGGATGATGAGGAAGCTGACGTGGCTGAGCAGCCAGACCAGCAGCCCGATCACGAGCAGGATCAGCCCGCCGCGCCACGCCCAGGCGGCGGCGATCCGCACGCCGTAGGGAATGTCCTGGTCGATCTCCCGGTCGGTCCATACCCGGGCCCCGGCACGTGCGCCGGTCCCGGCCGCGGAATAGGAGGGGCTTGTGGCAGGTGCGGCGTCCTCAGCTGGCGTCATAGCCCCATGATTCCGTAGGCGACGGTCAATAGGAAACCAGTAACCAGCAACCAGCACCGGGCGACGGCCCAGACACCGGTCAACGGCCGAGGCACCGGCCCGGGGGCCGTTCCTGGGGTCAGGCCGCCGGTCAGCCCACAGCGTCAGCCCACAGCGTCAGCCCCCAGCGTCAGCCTGCAGCGGCCGTCAGCGAGGCGGAGATGCCCCAGGTCATGGAGAACTGCTCCCCCGGCGCAAGCCAGCGCAGTCCCTCGCCGCTGTTGAACGCGTTGGCGGGACCGGTCATCGGCTCGATCGCGACCGCCTTCGACCGGCCCGGAAATTCCGTCGTCACGAAGACATGGACGTACCCGCAGCTCGCGTCCTGCCACAGGCTCACCGTCCGCCCGTCGGGTGAGCGCAGCGTGTGCCGGGCGACGCCGCCGTCGAACTCCAGGTCCGTGTAGGCCGAATCGAGGTCAAGTGTCCCTACCGGCCGCCCGCCGCGCAGATCGAAGTCGCCGCTGACCGGTTCACTGCTGCGCGGGATGAGGCGGTCGTCGGCGACCAGCCTGGTCCGGGCGTCCACGCTCACGGTGAGGTCCTCGCTGGGCACGTCGCCCAGGCGCAGGTACGGGTGCGCGCCAAGCACGAACGGCGCGCGGTCCTGGGAGTCGTTGATCAGGGTTTGGCGCACCACCAGGCCCAGGTCCTCGGCCAGTTCATAGCGGACCCGGTGCCGCAGAAGAAACGGGTAGCCGTGCTGCGGAAAGACTGCCGCCTCCAGGGTTACGGAGAACTCGTCCTCGTCCACGAGATCGTAGGAGGAGTTCCGCAGCAGACCGTGGCTGGCGTTATTGCGGGAGACCTCGGTGATGTCCAGCTGCAGCTTCTTGCCGTTGAGGTGCCAGACCCCGTCCTCCACCCGGTTGGCCCACGGTGCCAGCGTGATTCCGGTGGCACCGGGCGCGATGTCGGCATCCCCATAGGTTTCCGTCAGGGCGGTGTCGCCGCGGCTGTAGAGCCGCAGGCCGGCGGCGAGTTCGGTGACGACTGCCAGGGCGTCGCCGCGCCGGAGCTCGTACTGCCGGCCGGACGCGTACCGGCGCATCGTGTCATTGGCGGCGGATACAGTGCCGGATGCCGGGGGTGTCGCTGAGAGATCCATGGTGACCACCGTACAGCCCGCACCACACAAACAACCCGGCAACCCGTATACCTTGGACCCATGACTTCCAGCAGCGCAGGAGCCAGGCCATGAATCGACCCCTGGGCGGCCGCGGGCTCGCCGCCCGGTTTGAGACGGTCTTCGGCGCCCGGCCCGACGGCGTGTGGCAGGCACCGGGACGGGTCAACCTCATCGGCGAGCACACCGATTACAACGAGGGCTTCGTCCTGCCGTTCGCCATCGACCGGGCGGCCCGGGTTGCCGTCCGGGTCCGGCCGGACTCCACCGTGCGGATGCTCTCCACGTTCGGCAACCAGGGGCTGACCACCGCGGAGACCGGCTCGCTGGCCCGCGCCAGTGCCAGGGGCTGGACAAAGTACCCGCTCGGGGTCATCTGGGCCCTGCAGCAGCGGGGCCTTCAGGTTCCCGGCATGGACCTGCTCCTGGATTCCGAGGTTCCGCGCGGGGCGGGCCTGTCGTCCTCCCACGCCATCGAATGCGCCGTGATTTCGGCGCTGAACGGGCTCATGGACGCCGGCCTCTCCGTGCAGGATATGGTCCTGGCCACCCAGCGGGCGGAGAACGACTTCGTCGGCGCGCCCACCGGCATCATGGACCAGTCCGCCTCGCTCCGGGCCACGGCCGGCCACGCCGTCTTCCTCGACTGCCGGGACCAAAGTGTCCGGCTGGTGCCGTTCGACGCCGACGCCGCGGGACTGGTGCTGCTGGTTATCGACACCCGGGTTTCCCATTCCCACGCCGACGGCGGGTATGCGGCCCGGCGGGAATCGTGCGAACTCGCCGCCGAGGTCCTTGCGTGCGGGCGCTGCGCGACGTCGGGCTCGAGGACCTCGAGGAGGCCAGCGGCCTTCTGGACCAGGAGACCTTCCGCCGGCTCCGGCATGTGGTCACCGAGAACCAGCGCGTGCTGCAGACGGTGGAGCTGCTGGACACCCGGGGCCCGGCCGCCATCGGCCCCCTGCTCGACGCGTCCCATGCCTCGATGCGCGATGACTTCGAGATCTCCTGCGCGGAGCTGGACCTTGCCGTGGACACGGCGCGGTCGGCCGGCGCGGTCGGCGCCCGCATGACCGGCGGCGGCTTCGGCGGTTCCGCGATCGCCCTGACCCCGGCGGGATCGGCGCAGCAGGTTCGCTCCGCCGTCGAACGTGCCTTCGCCCGGGCCGGGTATGCCGCGCCGGAGATCTTCAGCGTCAGCCCCGCGGCCGGAGCCATGCGCCTGGCCTAGGCGGGGCGTAGTCTGGGCGCATGCCAGAAGCTGTCATCGTTTCTACCGCCCGGAGCCCGATCGGCCGCGCCTTCAAAGGATCCCTGAAAGACGAACGTCCCGACGATCTCGCCGCGGCCATGATCACAGCGGCCCTCGCCGGGATTCCTGCGTTCGACGCCGCCGCCGGGCCAGGCCGCGGCCTGGACGACATCTATCTGGGGTGCGCCGAGCCAAGCGGTGAGGCCGGCTCCAACATGGCCCGGGTGGTCAGCATCCTGGCCGGGCTGGACAACGTTCCGGCCGCCACCATCAACCGTTTTTGTGCCTCCAGCCTGCAGACGCTCCGGATGGCCTTCCACGCCATTAAGGCCGGCGAAGGCCAGGCGTTCGTGGCCGCCGGGGTGGAGGCGGTGTCGCGCTACCGGGAGTGGTCCGGTGCCGGTGAGACCGACGCCAGCACGCACAATCCGCGCTTCGAGGCGGCCCGGAAACGCACCGAGGCCCGTGCGGCCGCCAACACGCCGTGGACCGACCCGCGGCTGGGCGGCCGGATGCCGGACGTGTATATCGCCATGGGCCAGACGGCGGAGAACGTCGCCACAAGCTACGGCATCACCCGCGCGGAGCAGGACGCCTGGGCGGTGCTCAGCCAGAACCGGGCCGAGGCGGCCATCGCTTCCGGGTTCTACGCCCGCGAAATCACGCCGTATACCCGCACCGACGGCTCGGTGGTGGACCGCGACGATTCGCCGCGTCCCGGTGTGAGCGCGGAGGCCGTCGGCGCCCTGCAGCCCGTCTTCCGCAGTAGCGGCACTGTGACGGCCGGGAACGCGTGCCCGCTCAATGACGGGGCCGCCGCCGTCGTGGTCATGAGTGACTCGCGCGCCCGCGAACTGGGTCTCGAACCGCTAGCCCGGATCGTCTCCACCGGTGTCAGCGCCCTGTCCCCGGAGTTGATGGGCATGGGACCGGTGGAAGCGACCCGCCGGGCGCTCACGATCGCCGGGCTGGGCATCGGGGACATCGACCTCGTGGAGCTCAACGAGGCCTTCGCGGTCCAGGTGGTGGCCAGCGCCCGGGAGCTCGGCATCGATCCGGAGAAGCTCAATATCCACGGCGGCGCCATCGCGCTCGGCCACCCCTTCGGGATGACCGGCGCACGCATGACCACCACGCTGCTCAACGGGCTCCGCGCCCGCGATGCCTCCCTCGGCCTGGCCACGCTGTGCGTCGGCGGCGGCCAGGGCATGGCGGTTGTGTTCGAGCGGCTCAGCTGAGGCGTTGCAGCTGATGGGCTGCAGCAGGTTCCCGTCGCCGCAAACACGAGGAGCCCCGCCGTTGGGCGGGGCTCCTCGCGGGAAATCAGGGTCGTTCAGGAACGACGCCGGCTACTCGTCGCCGCGGAGGATGGCCAGGAGTCGGATGATCTCGACGTAGAGCCAGACCAGCGTGACCGTGAGGCCGAAGGCAGCGGTCCAGGAGAATCGCTGCGGGGCGCCGGCGCTGATGGCCGCCTCGATGGACGTGAAGTCCATGATCAGGGAGAAGGCGGCCAGGCCAATCGCCAGGAAGCCGATGAAGACGCCGAGCGGGATGCCCATGATCTCCACGCTGGTGCTCAGTCCGAACGGCGTGGTCACGGCCCCGGTCATCATCATGAAGAGGTTGATGAGCGCGAACACCGCATAGCCGATCAGTGCGATCATGAAGAACCGCATGAGCTTGGGCGTCGCCCGGACCTTGCCGCTCTTGAATAGCACCAGCGTCACGGCGAAGACGGACAGCGTCCCGACGACGGCCTGGATGCCGACTCCCGGGAACAGGTTGTCGAGGATGCGGGTCAGGCCGCCGAGGAAGAATCCTTCGAGCAGGGCGTAGGCCAGGATCAGTCCGGGCGACGGCTGCTTCTTGAAGGTGTTGACCATTGCGAGGGCGAAGCCGCCGAGGGCTCCGAGGATCATCAGCATGGATCCGGTGCCCTGCGGGACGGCGAGCGCCACTGCGGCGCCGACTACCAGGATGCCGAGGCACCCGGCGGTCTTGACGATGACGTCGTCGTACGTCATCCGGCCAATGTCAGCCGGCCCGGCCGCCGGGCGGTTGTACAGGTCCTGGAGCTGTTCCTGGGTCATGCCCTGCTGGGCCGAATTCCACCCGCCCTGGCCCGGGGCCTGGCCGTAAGCGGTCTGGCCATACTGGTTCTGACCGTATGGGTTCTGACCGTATGGGGCCTGCGGGGCAGGCGGTGCCTGGGTGGCTTCGCGGAAATTCTTTCCGCTGAAGATCGGGTTTCCGCCATGTGCCATTGCGGGTGTCCTCCAAAATAAGGGGGTGGGTGATGTTCCGGTGCGATGCGGACTAGTGCGTTGCGGACTAGACGAAACAGGGTTTTATATAGTCACGCTACCAATTCCCACGGCTGACAGGGAGGGATAGTTCCCCACGGGGACCGCCGCAACCGAACCGTGATCTAGGTCAGCGGGTTTTTCAGGCCGAGCATGTCCGCGGACGCCGGCCTCCCGGCGCGGCTCGCGAGAGTGCGGCTCGCGACAGTGCGGCTCGTGACAGTGCGGCTCGTGACGGTGCCGGCCGCGAGCAGGCCGGACTGTCCGTCACCGTGGAAATCGTCGAACCGCTGCGACGGGTCCCCCTTCGGCTCCGGGAGCGGGCCGGGAACCGGCGCCGGCGTTCCCGTGCCGCTGTTGACAATGACGTCGTCGATATAGATGTCGGCCATTTGCTGATCGTGTTCGGAGCCAAGCTGGAGCGTGTCGAGCGTCGTGGCGGAAATACTGACAGTGCCGGCGTAGACCGAACGCCCGTCCCACCAGATTTGGACGTTGGTCCCGGGGCCGTTGGGGACCACGTGCATGACGAGCCGGTGCCAGGAGTCAGTCGGGACGTCCCGCCGCAAGGTGGTGTAGGCGAACCCTGCAGGTGACGAGGTACGGAGCACGAGCTCATGGGAGATGTTCTGCCGGAATACATCCAGGACGCGGACTCCGCCGGCAAAGAACCGGAAGTAGGGAACATTGTTTCCCGCCATTCCTTCGGCGGCGATGTTGAACCAGCCGTCCGCATATGCCTCCGTGGTCCCGGGGGTCAGGCCCACCGTCAGCCTGGCGATGGAGCCCGGCGCCGCGGTGGTGTGCAGGAGGGCGGCACAGTTCCCGGAGCGCGAGAGCCCGGTGGACACCGAGGCGTTCCCCGTCCCGGCCACGGAAATGCCGAACCCGTCCAGGGTGCCTGCCTCGAAGCTGGACGCCGCCGCCTGGATCCCCGGATAGGGGTCCCTGAGTGCCTCCGTGGAGGGAACGCAGGCCTGCGCCCCAGCGGTTTCGGGGCCCAGGCTGAGCGCCGGGAGGCCCAGGATCGCCAGTACAAGCGAACCCGCGAGGCACAGCTTGACCACCCGGTTCATCAGTCGGCCCTCCACGATCGGCCCCTGCCTTCGGCGCCGGCCGGATTCCGGAACGAACGGACTCGGGTTCTGGCGCTCTTCGCACCATAACGCCGGCGGGCTTGGAAAAAGCTTGGGGGTGGCGGTGACGCGGGCCGGAGCGGACGTGCCCGGCCGCCCGCGCCAGCCCCGGGCGGCCCGGCGAATCGGGGACCGGGCAGGCCACTGTTTAGGCATACTCGGAATCAACAAAAGTTTTCTTTAGCTGGGCTACAGCAAGGTGTCGGCGGCGCTACACGGTTGTTACCCGATCGCGACGTTCTCCCTGCTCGCGGCGGCATTCTTTGGGCCCCCCGGGCTGTAGCATAGGCCACACAGGGTGACGGACATCACAACACATGATCGTATTGCCAGACGCTCGTCCCCTGACCGTTCGCAACGGTTGCAAAGGCGCAACCCACAGCACCCCCATGTGGAGGTTTTCAATTTGAGAAGCACAACGAGCGGCCTGTCGCAGAGACGGCGCGGCAGACTATTGAGGGCTGTGGGGTCAGTATTTGCAGCCACGGCTGCGCTACTGCTCATCGTGGCCCCGGCGTCCAGCGCCACGACCCCCTCGCCGACACCATCCCCGTCGGCCACCCAGTTCACGAACAGCATCAGCGGCTTCCTGCGCGGCGACGACCGCGCACCAATCCCCGGGGTGACCATCACCGCCACGAGCGGCGATTTCACGGGAACCACCAAATCGGGAGCCAACGGCGCCTGGACCATCGGCGTCCCCACCCAGGGAACCTACGAGGTCAAACTCGATGAGTCCACGCTTCCGCAGGGCATCAAACTGGCCGAGGGCCAGGAGAACCCCCGCAACGTCACCTTCAGCCAGACCTCAAACCTCTCGGTGATCTTCACGTTTGGCAAGGGCATTGTCGTGGAGCAGCAGAATTTCATGCAAAACCTGCTCAACCGGCTGGTGGCAGGCCTGAGCTTCGGCCTGTTGCTCGCCCTCGCGTCCGTGGGCCTGTCCCTGATCTTCGGCACCACCGGCCTGACCAACTTCGCCCACGGTGAAATGGTCACCCTCGGCGCGGTGCTGGTGTTCGCCTTCAACCAGATGCACCTGCCGTTCTGGCTGGCCGTCATCCTGGCCGTCATCGGCGGCGGATTGTTCGGCTACGTCCAGGACGCGGGCCTGTGGAAACCCCTGCGGCGCCGCGGAACCGGACTTGTTCCGATGATGATCGTCAGCATCGGCCTCGCCCTGTCCGTGCGCTACATCATCCAGTTCTACTTCGGCGGCGCCACCCAGCAACTGCCGTTCGCCCAGAGCGTGGAAATCCTGATCGGCCCGATCTCCATCTCCCCCAACAACCTCTTGTCCCTCCTCGTCAGCGCCGTCGTGATCGCCGCCCTCGGGATCGTCCTGCTCAAGACCCGCCTCGGCAAGGCCACCCGTGCTGTGGCCGACAACCCGGCGCTGGCCGCGGCCTCCGGCATCGACGTCGACTCCGTCATCCGGATCGTCTGGGTGGTCGGCGGCATGCTCGCCGCCCTCGGCGGCATCCTCTGGGCCTACTACCGTCCCGGCGTCACCTTCGACATGGGCTCGCAGATCCTGCTGCTCATCTTCGCCAGCGTCACCCTCGGCGGCCTCGGCACAGTCTGGGGCGCCCTGGTCGGTTCCATCATCGTCGGCATCTTCGTGGAGCTGACCACCGTGTTCGGCCTCGCAGCCGACCTCAAATACGTGGGAGCGTTGTTCATCATGATTGTTGTCCTCTTGTTCCGCCCTCAGGGCATTCTGGGCCGCAAAGAGCGCGTGGGTTAGGAGACAGCCATGGACTTCGGATTCATATTTTCCAGCGCCGCCGGCGAACTTTTCAGCCCGACGACAGCTGCCTACGCCCTGGCCACCCTCGGCCTCGCGGTTCACTTCGGCTACACCGGCCTGCTCAACTTCGGCCAGGCAGGCTTCATGGCAGTGGGGGCCTACGGCTTCGCCATCTCCACACTGACGTTCCATGTGCCGTTCTTCGTCGGGCTGCTCATCGCCGTCGTCGCCTCCGCCATCTTCGCCCTGCTGCTGGGCATCCCGACGCTGCGGCTGCGGGCGGACTACCTGGCCATCGTGACCATCGCGGCGGCCGAAATCGTGCGCTACATCGTCACGACCAACCAGCTGACCGCCGTCACCGGCTCGGCCAACGGCCTGGCCGCCTTCGAGGGCGATTTCTACGCCATGAACCCCTTCCCGCCGGGGACCTACGTTGGCATGAACAACCGCGACTTCTTCATCCGGGTGGTCGCCTGGGCAGTCGTGGCCCTCTTCTGCACCCTGGTCTGGCTGCTGATGCGCAGCCCCTGGGGCCGGGTACTCAAGGGCATCCGCGAGGACGAGAACGCCGTCCGCTCGCTCGGCAAGAACGTGTACGCCTACAAGATGCAGTCCCTGATCATCGGCGGCGCGCTCGGTGCCCTGGCAGGCATGATCTTCACGATTCCCCGCGGCGCGGTTCAGCCGGCCAACTACGGCACGGAATTGACGTTCTTCCTCTACACCTGCCTGCTGCTCGGCGGGCTCGGCACTGTGCTCGGCCCGGTGGTCGGCGCGATGATCTTCTGGGTGGTGCTCTCGCTCACCCAGGGCATCCTCTACGGCCTGATCGAGTCCGGCACCATCACGTGGCTGAACACGGTCCAGGCCGGGCAGCTGCGTTACATCCTGGTCGGCGTGGCGCTCATGCTGCTGATGATCTTCAGGCCCCAGGGCGTTCTCGGCAATAAGAAGGAGCTGGCATTCGCATGAGCATTCCAAGCGAAGAGTCACGGGACGAACCCCGCACGTCGGAAGAGATCGACTACATGACGGACAACCGTCCGATCGCCGCCGGCGAGATCGCGCCCGGTTGCAAGAAGCGTGATCCGATCGTGGTGGCAGAAAACGTCACCCGCACCTTCGGCGGCATCAACGCCGTCGACGTCCAGTACCTCGAGATCCCGCGGCACAAGATCACCGCGCTGATCGGCCCCAACGGCGCCGGCAAGACCACCTTGTTCAACCTGCTGACGGGATTCGATACCCCGAACTCGGGTACCTGGCAGTTCGAGGGCAACAACATCGCCGGCGTCTCCTCGTACAAGGTTGCCCGGATGGGGATGGTGCGCACGTTCCAGCTCACCAAGGTCATGGGCAAGCTCACCGTCATGGAGAACATGCGCCTCGGCGCCTCCAGCCAGTCCGGGGAACGGCTGTCCAAGGCTTTGTTCAAGGGCATCTGGGGCGGCCAGGAAAAGAAGATCACCCAGGAAGCCAACGTGCTGCTGGAGAAGTTCAAACTGGACGCCAAGAGGGACGACTACGCGGCGTCGCTGTCCGGCGGGCAGCGGAAGCTGCTGGAAATGGCCCGCTCCCTCATGGTGCGGCCCAAGCTGGTCATGCTCGACGAGCCGATGGCCGGCGTCAACCCGGCGCTGACGCAGTCGCTGCTGGACCACATCAAGAACCTCAAGGCCGAGGGCATGACGGTTTTGTTCGTCGAGCACGACATGAACATGGTCCGCCACATCGCCGACTGGGTGGTGGTGATGGCAGAGGGCAAGATCGTGGCCGAAGGGCCTCCCGCCGAAGTCATGAAGAACCCCGCCGTGATCGACGCCTATCTCGGCGCCCACCACGACGTGGATCTCGGCGACGCCGAGGGCATCAAGGAACTGGCCGCGGAGCTGGTCGCCGACGAGGAATCGATTGTCGGCACTGAAAACGCCGGCATCATCTCCGCCGACGTCCTCGCCACCGAGGCGGAGGAGGCGGCGAACGGGACGACGCGCGGCCGCCGCAGCGCCGGAGAGCCGAACCGCGCCGAAGAGCCAAACCGCACAGAGAAGGACAAAGAATGAGCGCCACCAGCGCGGCACCGGCCGCCCAGCCCGCCTTCGATGGCGACTCGGTCGTGAAGGTCACCGATCTGGTGGCTGGTTACATCCCCGGCGTCAATATCCTCAACGGCTGCAGCATCGAGGCCCGCAAGGGTGAGCTGATCGGCATCATCGGCCCCAACGGCGCCGGCAAGTCCACGCTGCTGAAGGCCATGTTTGGCCTGGTCAAGGTCCACTCCGGCTCGGTGGTGGTCCGCGGGCAGGACATCACCGGGCTCAAGGCCAACAAGCTGGTCAGCAAGGGCGTCGGCTTCGTTCCGCAGAACAACAACGTGTTCGCCGCCCTGACCATCGAGGAAAACATGCAGATGGGCATGTTCCAGCGGCCCAAGGACTTCGCCAAACGGTTCGACTTTGTCTCCGAACTGTTCCCGGAGCTCGCCAAACGGCGCGCCCAGCGTGCCGGCTCGCTCTCCGGCGGCGAACGCCAGATGGTCGCCATGGGACGGGCCCTCATGATGGACCCGGCCGTTCTGCTGCTCGATGAGCCCTCCGCGGGCCTCTCCCCTGTCAAGCAGGATGAGACCTTCCTCCGGGTCCACGAGATCAACCGGGCCGGCGTCTCCGTCATCATGGTGGAACAAAACGCGCGCCGCTGCCTGCAGATCTGCGACCGCGCCTACGTGCTGGACCAGGGCAAGGACGCGTACACCGGTACTGGCCGGGAGCTCATGAAGGATCCCAAGGTCATCCAGCTCTACCTGGGGACGCTCGCAGACACTGTCGAATAGCGCTCCGGGCAGTATCTCCCCCGCAAGGGCCGTCACCAGCCGGTGGCGGCCCTTCTGCGTGCCCGGTGCCTGCTACAACAGTCCGTGGCCCCACGGCATCTCCAGTCGCCTCCGGTCGCCTCCGGTCGCCCCCGCAGCCACTTGCTCGGCCTCCGTCGCCCTTCGGTTGAGCCACGTTTTCGCGGCGGTTTCGGACCGGCGCACCTCGGATCCGCGCCGCCCCTGTCCGAATCCGCAGCGCAAATCCGGTTCCGCAGCCGCCGCACGGCCACGGCAGCCCTTCCCCGCACCTCGTGGCTGCCAAGGCACCTCGGATGTCGACACCACGACGCCGGCCCCTCTTGGCGTCCTCATGTCCTGTTTCCGCACCGGCTCCGGACCGGCGCACCTCGGATCCGCGCCGCCCCTGTCCGAATCCGCAGCGCAAATCCGGTTCCGCAACCGCGTCCGGTTCCGCGGTCCTGACGCTCCGCCCCCGCTCCCCCGCACGCAAAAGACCCCCGTCCGGACTGGACGGGGGTCTTTTGTTAGTCGAGGGGAAGCGGCTTACAGCTTGCCGAATTCTTCCTTGACCGGCTTGTAGGTGTTGTCATCCTGGTACTCGTAGATGCCAATGTAGGCTTCCGTCGGGTCGCCGGCGTCGGAGAACGTTACGGGGCCGGACTGGCCGTCGTAGTCGATGTCCTTACCGTTGCGAAGCAGGGTGACGCAGCTCGGGAATGTGTTGCACTTCTCCCCGCCTTCAGAGACTGCCTTGAGCTGGGCTGCGATGTCGGTGCCCTTGGTGCTCTTGGCGGCCTCGGCAGCCAGTGCGATCAGGTTCACTGCGTCGTAGGACTCGCCGGAGTAGCTGTAGTCCTTCAGCGCCGGGTCAATCGCCAGGAGCTTCTTTTTGAAGTCCTCCTTGGCGAAGGTGCCCGGGATGGTGCCCTGGGCGCCCTTCAGGGTTCCTGCCTGGAAGTCCTTGCTGTAATCGGACATGTTGCCGTCCACCATGAAGATCTGGGTCGGCTTGACGCCCTTGCCCGTCATCAGCGGAACGATGCTCTTGGCCTGGTCGAAGGTGATCAGGGCAATGGCATCCGGCTTGGCGGCCAGAACCTTGTCCACCTGGCTGCTGAACTGGGAATCGCCTTCATTGAACAGCTCCTGGGCAACAACCTTGCCGCCGGCCGCCTCGAAAGCTGCCTGGACGTTCTTAGCAAGGCCGGTTCCGTAGGCGTCGTTCAGGACGATCATGCCGACCGTCTGGGCGCCACAGGTGGCCATGTAGTTGCCGAGGACCTTGCCCTGGAGCACGTCCGAGGGCGCGGTGCGCCAGTAGAGGCCCTTGTCATCCCACGCCGTGAAGTCCGGGGAGGTGTTGGCCGGGGAGAACTGGACGACGCCGGCACCGGTGATCTGGTTGATTACGGTCTTGGAGACACCCGAGGAGGCGGCGCCGACGATTGCGCTGACGCCCTGTCCGAGCAGTGCCGTGGTGGACTGGGTGGCGATGTCGGTCTTGGTGTCGCCGGAGTCACGGTGGATGACCTCTACCGGCTTGCCCAGGACGCCGCCGGCATCGTTGACCTCCTTGATGCCGAGGTTGACACCTGCAATTTCGGGCGGGCCGAGGAAGGCCAGCGAACCCGTCGTCGGCAGGAGCGAGCCGATCTTCAGGGGCGTGGGGGTGGTGGTGGCCGAGGCGGGCACAGTGCCCGTTTCGCCGGCGGCGCTGGTACCGCCACCGGTGGCGCTAGGTGCCGGGCACGCGATTCCCGCGGCCGCGGCTGAGCTGGATCCCGACGAACTCGGGGCGGGTGAACCGCCACAAGCCGTAGCCAAAAGGGCGACGCCGAGGCTAAGCACGGTGAGCTTAGCGACGCGGGGCGCAACCCGGGGGAGTGAAGTCATGTACAAGCTCCTCGATCTAAAGGTGCGAACGGCCTTTGACGCGAAAGATCAGGTGTTCCTGATTCCACTTCAAGCTAGTGCAATTTCGACGTGAAAATAAGTGACTACGGTCACATCCTTATAACACTCGTTGCATAGAGGAAATCTGGACGGTTTGCGGCGGCTGTTTTGTCGGGGGCGACGGCCCGGAACGGCTGCCCGGGTCAGGCGACCCCGAGGGCAAGCACGTGCGTGGACAAGCCCGTGCGAGGGTCCTGGGAACGCCGGGGGTCAGGGCCACCCGGCTGCCGCCGCGCCGCAGGGCGGCGCACAGCTCAGTGCCCCAGGTGGGACTCGAACCCACAACACGCGGATTTTAAGTCCGCTGCCTCTGCCAATTGGGCTACTGGGGCGCCCGGTCAATGGTATCCCGTCGCCGGGCGGATCAGCCCGCGAAAGGATCCGCATAGCGGAAGGTGCCGCTCACGCCGCCGGGCCAGACGGCGAGCGGCAGCAACTGGAAGTGCGCGGCCCAGCCTGCCTCCGGCGGCGCCACCCCGAGCGAGGTGGACGGAACAAAGCCGAACCGGGAGTAATACTCGGGGCTGCCCAGCAGGGCTATCCCCCGCTCCCCCGCGGTGTTAGCCCGCGCCACGGTCTCGTTCATGAGCGCGGTGCCGATGCCGTGGCGCTGCAGCCGCGGCACCACCCCGATCGGCCCGAGGCCGAGCAGCTCCAGACCGTCCACCCATCCGCGGGTGCTGATCACATGCCCCACGATTTCGCCGGCGAGTTCGGCCACGATGCTGAACGCCGGCAGGTATTCCTGGCACTCGAACAACCGCGCCAGCAGCTTCACTTCCTCGGGTTCGCCGTCGATGTGCTCTCCGGTGGCGGGCGAGATGGCAAACGCGGCGGCGGTGAGGGCGAGGATGGCGGGACGGTCCGCCGGTTCCTCGCTGCGCAGCACGAGTTCCGGTGCCGGTTTGTGCACCCCGTTGGCCGCGACGAGCTCGTGCAGT
The DNA here is from genome assembly GCF_056399305.1 of Arthrobacter sp. 01N444. Lineage (NCBI taxonomy): Bacteria > Bacillati > Actinomycetota > Actinomycetes > Micrococcales > Micrococcaceae > Arthrobacter > Arthrobacter sp. 01N444. The sequence continues at coordinate 102,988 of NZ_JBFTRB010000007.1, read as the reverse complement.
ACCTCCAGCGCCCGTTCGGTGTCCGCCACCGGCACCAGCAGGTGGTCATGGTGGAAGCCGGCCAGGACGTTGCAGCTGATCTTCGCCTCGGTCAGGGCCGCGCTGACGGCAGCCGTGAGGCCGATCGCCTCAAGCGAAGAGTGCACCTGGAGCGTGATCCAGGCCGCGACGAAGTCGTAGGAGAGCCCCAGGCTGTCCGCTTCGTTCCGCGGCAGCACGACGGTCAGCCCTTCCGCCTCACGGACGGCGGCCGCAATGGCCCCGGCCAGGGGCTTGCCGTGCGGCCACAGGGCGTAGACGTATTCGCCCTCGCGCAGTTCGGGGTGCATGGTGGCCAGGAGGGCGTGCAGGTCCTTTTCAGCTGTCATGGAGCCAGTCTAGGCGGGGGTCCCGCGCTCCTGCCCGCTCCCGGCGTCCTGGGGCGGCTGCCCGCCACGAAAACGGCGGCCGCTCCCCCTGGGGGGAACAGCCGCCGTCGAAGGCTCGGATCAGGCTACTTGGAGTCGGCCGGAACAGCTTCCTTGGTGTCGTTCTTGGCAGTGTCGTTCTTGGCAGTGCCACTCTTCGCGGCGTCGTTCTTGGCAGCATCCGCAGGCGTGCCGGCAACGGGAGCAGCGGCAGGCTTCGGGGCCGGCGTCGCTGCGGCCACGAAGGCGCCGCGCGGGTTGTCCAGATCCATCAGCTGCGTGGTGTCGCGGCCCAGGAAGAAGGCCCAGATCCAGCCGGAGATCACGCGGATCTTGCGCTCCACAGTGGGGATGGCCATGCCGTGGTAGCCACGGTGTGCCAGCCAGGCCAGCGGGCCCTTGAGGCCGATGCGGCCAAGCAGGTTGATGTTCGCCACGCCCTTCCATTCGCCGAAGCCAGCGACGGCGCCCAGGTTCTTGTGCTTGTAATCCTTGAGCGGCTTGTCCCAGCGGGAGGCCCACAGGTTCTTGGCGAGGCGCTTGGCCTGGCGCAGCGCGTGCTGCGCGTTCGGCACGCACGTGCCGTCCGGCAGGCCGCTGCCCGTGAGGTCGGGGACGGCAGCGACGTCGCCGGCGGCCCAGGCGTTCTCGATGATGCCCTCGTCGCCTGCGATGCGCAGATCGGCCAGGACGCGGACGCGGCCGCGCGGCTCGAGCGGGAAGTCGGTGGAGCGGACCATCGGGTTGGCCTGCACACCGGCAGTCCAGACCAGGGTGTCGGTCTCGAATTCCTGGGCCGGGCTCTTGTCCGGGAGGTTGATGAGCTTCAGGGAACCCTCGGCGTTGTCGAGGGAAGTGTTCAGCAGGACCTCGATGCCGCGGCTGCGGAGGTGCTCGACGACCCATTCGGCCTGCGATGCCGTGACCTCGGGCATGATGCGGCCCATCGCCTCGACCAGGACGAAGCGGACTTCCTCCTGCTTGATGCGCGGGTTGTTCTTGACCGCGGCGCGGGCCAGGTCTTCCATTTCGGTGATGCACTCGATGCCGGCGAAGCCGCCGCCGACGACGACGAACGTCAGGGCGCGGGCGCGCTCAACGGGGTCCGTCATGAGGGAACCGGTCTCGATCCGCTCGAGAACCTTGTTGCGCAGGGCGACGGCCTCTTCGATGGTCTTCAGGCCGATGCCCTTGTCCGCGAGGCCCTTGATCGGGAACGTGCGGGTGATGGCGCCGGCGGCAAGCACGACGTCGAAGTACGGAATCTCGAAGGTGTGTCCACCGTCGGAGGGTGCGACCACTGCCGTGCGGTTGGCGTGGTCGATCGAGGTGACGCGGCCCTGGATGAGTTCCGTCTGCTTCAGGTGCTGGCGGTGCGAGACGACTGCGTGGCGCGCCTCGATGTTGCCGCCGGCAACTTCCGGCAGGAAGGGCTGGTAGGTCATATAGGGCAGCGGATCCACGAGGGTGACGATGCCACCAGCATTCGCGATCTTTTTCTGAAGTTTGAGGGCTACATACAGGCCGACGTACCCGCCGCCGACGACGAGTACCCGGGGACGGTCCTGGAGCTGAAGGGAGGATGCCATATCTCAAGAATACAGTAGTTTGTGAAAACCTTCACTAACTATGACGGCTTGCTGGAGTCCACCGGATTGACGGCCTCGGGTTCGGCCTTGCCGGGCCCGTCCGGCCCGTCCGGGCCGTCCTTCGGCGGCGTGCGCATGGCGGCCCGCAGCTGGAACGCGGCGGCCACAACGATTCCCACGAGCAGGGCTCCGAAGCCCAGGACCACCGCGGCCGGCACGGCACTGTCCAGCTGGGACGGCTTCTCCGCGACGGGCACGGTCGCTTCGGGCAGGGTGGGGGCAGCGCTGGAGGGCGCGGGCTCCGCGGCAGAGGCAGTCGTGGCGAGGTTTCCGCGCCGGTGGACCCGGATCCAGTCCGAAATGGACCCCAGCGGATTGACTTTGGTTTCCGGGACATCGGCCTTGAGTGCGGCCTCGGCGTTCAGCACGCCGAAGCCGTAGAGCGGATCCTTCCCTGGCGCCCCGGCGTCCTTGGCCGTGGTGACGATCCGGTTGATGACCTGGCTGGCGGACATTTCGGGCCATTTGGAGCGAATCAGGGCCGCGACGCCGGACACGATGGGCGTGGCTCCGGAGGTGCCGGCCCAGTCGGCGTAGCCGCCGCCGGGCAGGCCGCCAACCAGGTCCTCGGCGGGAGCTGCGACGCCGATGCTGATGCCTTGGGAGGAGGAGTCGATGCTGGCCGCGCCCGTGCGGTCCAGGCCTGCAACCGTCAGGACGCCGGGGATGGTGGCCGGGGCGCCGACCTGGACGTTGCCGCCCACCCGGTTGCCCGCGGCGGCGACGATCACGACGTCCTTCTGTTCGGCGTAGAGGAATGCCGCGTCCCAGCTCTGCGGCCATTCCGGCGACGTGCTGCCGAGGGAGATGTTGATGACGCGGGCGCCGTTGTCCACGGCCCAGCGCACTGCCTCCGGGATCTGGTCCTGGTCGCTCTTGCCGCCCGGGTTGGCGGAACCGAGCCAGGTGGAGACGGACAGCAGCTGCGCTTCCGGGGCGACGCCGACAACCCCGTCAGGTCCAGCGGCCGGGCCGGCGGCAGGGCCAGTTGCGCTGGCGCTCGGTTTGGCGGTCGCTTCGGGCGCCTGGTGCCCCCGTCCGGCCAGCATGGTGGCCACGAGCGTGCCGTGTTCGGGTTTGGCGCCGATACTCTCCTGGCCGTTGGCCTTGCCGGCGCCGGAAATGTCCGCGCCGCCAGCGAGCACGCCGCCCAAATCCGGATGCCGGCCGTCCACGCCGCTGTCAATCACGGCGACCTTGACCCCGGCTCCCTTGGAAACGTCCCAGGCTTTGGTGATGCCGGACTCGGCGAGCCAGTATTCCTTGTCCCGCCAGGAGTCGGCGTGGGCGGGTGCGGCCAGGGTCAGCGCCGCCGTGGACGCTCCGCCGGCGAGGGCCAAGGCCATCAACGCGGAGGCGGTCCGGCGGCGCCGGGCTGTTGCTCTGGTCATTCAGGTCCTATCGGCGGATGCACCAGCGGCACGGGCGCGCGCTGGGGCACGGCTGCTGGGGCGGGATCATCGGATGCTGAGGGCAATTCCGTCAAGAATATCGTGTTCGCTGCTCACGGCCGTGGTGATGCGCCCGCCGGTGACCTCGGCCAGGCGCTGCAGGACCCGCCGCCAGACCAGTCCACCGGCGCCGATCACGTCCACCCGCCCGGAGTGCATGTAAGGCAGCGCGGCCCGCTCCTCCCGGGTCATTTCGAGCAGCTCGGTGCAGGCTTTCCGGACCGCGTCCAGGTCCAGTTCGGTGCCGTGGATCGCGGCCGGTGAGTACTCCGGCAGGCGCAGCGCGTGCGCCGTGATGGTGGTGACGGAGCCGGCCACGCCGACGACGGCGGTGGTGCGTTCCAGCGGAACGGTTTGTGCCGCCTCGCTGATGGCGGTGTCGACGTCGGTCTCTGCGGCTGCGATCTGATCCGCGGTGGGCGGATCGCTGCGCAGGTGCCGTTCGGTCATCCGGACGCAGCCGACGTCGACCGACCGGGCCGCGATGACGCCGTCGGCGTTGCCCAGCACGAACTCCGTGCTGCCGCCGCCGAGGTCCACCACCAGCACGGGGTCCTGCCCGCGGGAGGGCAGGACACTGCTGGCGCCGGCGAAGGACAGCGCGGCTTCCTCGTCGCCGGTGATCACCTCGGGTTCGACGCCGAGGATGTCGCGGATGCCGTCGACGAAAACCTGGCGGTTGCGGGCATCGCGGGTGGCGGAGGTGGCCACGAAGCGCACTTTTTCGGCGCCGTGCTCGCGGATGAGGGCAGCGTAGTCCCGGGTCGCGGCGAAGGTGCGCTCGAGCGCTTCCTGGGCCAGTTCACCTGTGGAGTCCACGCCCTGGCCCAGCCGGACCACGCGCATTTCCCGCACGATGTCGGTCAGCCGCGGCGTGGCCGGCCCTGTTGCGCCGCCTGCGCTCACATCTGCGATCAGCAGGCGGATGGAGTTGGTGCCGCAGTCTACGGCCGCGACCCGGGTCACTTGGACTCCCCCGTGCCGGTGGTACCGGCCGTCTCAGCAGCACCGGCGGCGGCGGCCGTGTCAGCGGCGCCGGCGCCGGCGGCGTCGACGCGGGACTTGCGGACCGGTGCGGGCCGGCCCACGATCTCCGGCAGGCCTTGGGGGCCATGGCGGCTGAGGTCCCGGGACGGGGCCTCCCCGCCGGTGTCCCAGGCGCCGTCGCAGTAACAGCGCTCCACGGTCCACCATTCGGCGATGGCCGCGATCGATTCATCCCCCAGCGGGTTCACGCCCGGACCGGCCGCCAGCGAATGCCCCACGAGGACGTGCAGGCATTTGACGCGGGTCGGCATTCCGCCGGCGGAGACGCCGTCAATTTCGGGAACGGCCCCGATGCCGGAGCGCGCGCCGATCTCGGCACGGGAGGCCAGATATGCCTCGTGGGCGGACCGGTACCGGGCCGCGAGGCCGGCGTCGGCAGCGAGCCGGTCGTTCATTTCGTTCATCAGCCCGGCGGCCTCCAGCCGCGATACCGCCGACGTGATCACCGGGTGGGTGAGGTAAAACGTGGTGGGGAACGGCGTACCGTTGCTGAGCCGCGGCGAAGTGGCGGCAACGAGCGGGTTTCCGCAGACGCAGCGTGCCGGGATTTCGACGACGTCGCGCACGGGCCGGCCCAACTGGCGGCTGAGGACCTCGAGATCGTGCGGCGACGGCTGGCGGGAGCCCTCCGGGGCGTCTGCCCTGTGCCGTGGTGCCGGGGCCTTGGCCCCGTCGTTGTTCTCGGCTGCTCGGTTCTGGTCCACTCGGTTCTCGTCCACGGGAGTGGCACCTTCCTGCCCTGTTCCGGATTGTCCGCGGGACAATCCCGGCGGCGGGCGCCGCTTCTAGTCTGTTGCCGATCGCCTGATGGACTCCCAGAGGGCGTCCACCCAGGGCAGGTTGGCCGGGTCTTGTGCTGATGCTGCACCCGCCGCGCCACCGGACTGCGCGGCAGGAAGATCGCTGCCGAATACCCAGTAGCCCGTCTCTCCGGGCATAACCATGTTAATGCGGTCGCGGGCCTGCTGTTTCACATAGTTGGGATCCTGCCACCGCGACACCTGGCGTTTGAGGTCCTCCTGCTTCGTCTGCTTGGCCGCAATATCGGCCTGCAGCGCCGCGATTTCGGCGCGTTTGTCCAGGAAGATCTTGACCGTGGGGGCCAGCAGGATGGTGATGGCAATCATGACGACGCCCAGGGCCAGCAGCCGGCCCGAGAACGCCTTGGCGGGCACGGGGTCCAGGGATTCGTCCGGGCCCCCTGCGGCGGTCCGGTTCTGGGTCTTGCCGCCGGCCTTGCCGCCGGACTGGCCGCCGGCCTTGCCGCCGGACTTGGCGCCGGCCTTCCCGGCCGCCGGGCGGGTCTCGGGCTTTGCCGGTGCTCCTGCCGGGGCTGTTGCGGGACGGGCTCTGGCCGCAGATCCGGCGCCGGTGCTGCCCGGGGCCGGCTTGCCTGTGTGAGCTGACACCCGTGGCGGGGCAGGCGCAGCGCCGGCCGGCGCCGCCGCGCCGCTGCGGGCGCCGCCAAAGTCCGCCTGGATCACCTCGCCGCCGTCGGCTGCTGCCCCCAGACCCGTGGCCGCAGGCTTGGCAGCAGCAGCCTTGGCGGCAGGCGTAGCCCGGGGAACATTGGGGCGTCGGGTTGCCATGTCACTCCTTCAAAAACGGACCAAAAAAAGAACCGGTGGCCATGGTCTTTCAACCATAGCCACCGGTTACCGGTTTTCGCGGCTAACTAGCCCTTGAAACGCGGGAACGCGCTGCGGCCGGCGTACCGTGCGGCGTCGTCGAGTTCCTCTTCGATGCGCAGCAGCTGGTTGTACTTGGCCACGCGCTCGGAGCGTGCCGGGGCACCGGTCTTGATCTGTCCCGCGTTGGTGGCAACGGAGATGTCAGCAATGGTGGTGTCCTCGGTTTCGCCGGAGCGGTGTGAGGTGATGGTGGTGTAGCCGGCACGCTGGGCCAGGGAAACGGCGTCCAGGGTCTCGGTCAGGGAACCGATCTGGTTGACCTTGACGAGCAGCGAGTTCGCGGTCTTGGTGTCAATGCCGCGCTGCAGGATGGCCGGGTTCGTGACGAAGAGGTCATCGCCCACGAGCTGGACCTTGTCGCCGATGGTGTCGGTGAGGGTCTTCCAGCCTTCCCAGTCGTTCTCATCCAGCGGGTCCTCGATGGACACGAGCGGGTAGTCGGCCACGAGCTCGGCGTAGTAGGCGCTCATCTCGGTGGCGGAAAGGGCCTTGCCCTCGAACTGGTACGCGCCGTCCTTGAAGAACTCGGAGGAGGCGACGTCCAGGGCCAGGGCGATGTCCTTGCCCGGGGTGTAGCCGGCGTTCTTGATGGCTTCCTGGATCAGGTCCAGGGCGGCACGGTTGGACGGCAGGTTCGGCGCGAAGCCGCCCTCGTCACCCAGGCCGGTGGACAGGCCCTTGGCCTGCAGGACGGACTTGAGGTTGTGGTAGACCTCGACGCCCCAGCGCAGGCCTTCGGAGAAGGTCTCGGCGCCGATCGGGACGATCATGAATTCCTGGATGTCCACGTCGGAGTCGGCGTGCGAGCCGCCGTTGAGGATGTTCATCAGCGGCACGGGCAGGACGTGCGCGTTGGGCCCGCCCAGGTACTTGTACAGCGGCAGGTCAGCGGAGGCGGCGGCGGCGTTGGCCACGGCCAGGGACACGCCCAGGATGGCGTTGGCGCCGAGCTTGCCCTTGTTGGGGGTGCCGTCCAGGTCGATCATGGCCTGGTCGATGCTGCGCTGGTCGGTCGCGTCGAAGCCGGTCAGGGCCGGGGCGATCTGGTCGATGACCGCGTCGACGGCCTTCTGGACGCCCTTGCCGAGGTAGCGGCCCTTGTCGCCGTCGCGAAGTTCAACGGCCTCGTGCTCGCCGGTGGAAGCGCCGGAGGGAACTGCTGCGCGGCCGATCTGGCCGTCCGAGAGCAGGACTTCAACTTCTACGGTCGGGTTGCCACGGGAATCGAGGATTTCGCGGGCGTGGATGGCATCGATAAGCGCCATGGATATGCTCCTTTGGGTGAAGCGATCTGCAGGGAATCTGACTGCTTGGACTCTGGCTGTACATCAAGCGGAAAAGCCGACGTCGTCGTCGCTACTAGCGTAGTCGAGAGCGGGATAAGTTACGGAAACCTATCCAATCCCCGGACGTCATGATGGTGCCGCTACCGTGCCGACTCTAGTCTGCCAGCGCTATTGTGCCGAGGGCCGGGGGCCGGTGCTGTCCTGGAACCGGCGCAGGGCGCCGCGGAGGGCGCGTTCGGCGTCGAGCCCGCCGGCCCGGGCAGCGGCCACGATCCCGAACAGCAGGTCGCCGAGTTCCTCCTCGGCGGCCGGGAGGTCGACGGCGGTTCGGGCGGCGGTTTGGCCGGCGGCCGCTGCCATACCCGCGCGTTCGGCGCGGTCCAGGAGCTTTTGGGCCCGCGCGAGGGCCGGCAGCGCGGCGGGAACCCCGTCGAAGACGTGGCCGCGTTCGGGCCTCTCGGCCTTCTTGACGGCGTCCCATTTCAGGACGATCTCCTCCACCGTTGCCGGGAAGGAATCCTGCAGCGAGCCGTCGGGCCGGAACACGTGCGGGTTGCGCCGGATCATCTTGGCCTTCAGGCCCCGGGCGACATCGCCCAGGTCAAAGGCGCCGCGTTCCTCGGCGAGCCGGGCGTGGAGCACCACCTGCAACAGGACGTCCCCCAGTTCAGACTGCAGTTCCGCGTCGCCGGCGCCGGTCTCGATGGTCTCGGCCACTTCATAGGCCTCCTCCAGGAGGTACTCCACGAGGGACTCGTGGGTGAGGGCACCCATCCAGGGGCAATGCTCGCGCAGGGCCGCTATCAGCCCCAACAGCTCCCCGACCTCGCAAGCTCGGCCGGGGACCCCTGCCGCTGTGGGCCCAGCGAGCCCCTGGACGGGTGATGTGTCCTCGTTAGCCAAGATCGGAGTAGGCCTCGTTGATGTATTCGACCAGGGCTTCCTTCTCCTCGAGCGGCAGGAAGGCGGCCTCGGCCGCGTTCAGCGTCAGCTCCAGCAGGTCATCGAGGTCGTAGTCGAACGTCTCAACCAGGAGTTCGAACTCGTCGGTCAGCGTCACGCCGCTCATGAGCCGGTTGTCGGTGTTGATGGTGACGTTGAAGCCGAGCTGGTAGAGCATGTCCAGCGGGTGGCTTTCGATGCCCTCACCGAAGCCGGCAATGGCACCGGTCTGCAGGTTGGAGGAGGGGCAGATCTCCAGGGCGATGCCACGGTCCCGCACCCAGCTGGCGAGCTCGCCCAGGGTCACCATGCCGATGGTGTCGTTGACGGAGTCGTCGAAGCCTTCGGCGTCGGCGGCCTCTTCGTCCTCTTCGAATTCGATCGTGACGTCCTCGGCGATCCGGACGCCGTGGCCCAGGCGCAGGGCCCGGCCGTCGACGAGGGCCGACTGGATGCTTTCCAGGCCGGCGGCTTCGCCGGCGTGGACGGTGGCCGGGAAGTTGTGCTGGGCCAGGTAGGTGAAGGCGTCCTTGAAGCGGGACGGCAGGAAGCCGTCCTCGGCGCCGGCGATGTCGAAGCCGACGGCACCGTTGTTGCGGTGGCGGACGGCCAGTTCGGCGATCTCCTGGCCGCGGTCGGCGTGGCGCATGGCGGTGATGAGCTGGCCCACCTGGATATCGCGGCCGGTCTCTGCCACGGCGTCCACTCCAGCTTCGAGGCCGGCCTGCACGGCTTCGACCACGTCGTCCAGGCTCAGGCCCTTCTGCAGGTGCTGTTCGGGCGCCCAGCGCACCTCGCCGTACACGACGCCGTCGTCGGCCAGGTCTTCGACGAATTCCTTCGCGACGCGGAACAGGCCCTCCTTGGTCTGCATCACGGCGATGGTGTGGTCGAAAGTCTCCAGGTAGCGGACCAGGGAGCCGGAGTCGGCGGATTCGCGGAACCACTCCCCCAGTGCAACGGGGTCCGTGGACGGCAGCGTGTGGCCGACGGCCTCAGCAAGTTCAATGATGGTGGCCGGCCGGAGTCCGCCGTCCAGGTGGTCGTGAAGGGAAACCTTGGGAAGGCCCTTCAGGTCGAAGTCGAGGTCAGGGGCAGCGTCAGGAATAGTCTCAGTCACGTTCCAACCATAGGGTCGCCGGGCGCCGGAAGCTACTTTCCGGACGCTCCGGACTCAGCGGACGGACCGGCCAGCATCGTGCCGTGCAGCTCGGAAGCACGCTCACCGGAGGCGGGTTCGGTGGCGTATTCGGTCTCGGAGGGGACCGGACTGGTGTCGTGGCGGCCCAGGCGCTTGTGCCACCAGCGCAGGAGATGGTCGATGAGGACACCGAGCACAATGGCGAATACCACCGCGATGCCCGCGCTGAGCAACGGGTTGTGGTGCAGCCACGGGAAGGAACTGGCCAGGACGCCGATGCCGATTGAGTAGGCCACCCACGTCAGGCAGGCAAAGCCGTCAAGGAAGAAGAACCGGCGGTGCGGAAACGCCGTCGTGCCTGCCACGTAGTTGACGGCGACACGGCCCCACGGAATGTACCGGGCGGTGAAGATCAGGACGGCGCCGCGCTTTTCAAGTTCGTAGTGGGCCCAGCCGAACACCTTTTGGACCTTCGGTTTGCGCATCCAGCGGAACCGCTCGAGGCCAATCTTGCGGCCCAGCATGTAGGCCATGTTGTCGCCGGCCATGGCTCCCACGAGGGCGGTGAGGCCCAGGATCCACAGGTTGGGCTGGCCGCTGTGCACGGAGTACGCCGCCAGGGCAACGATCAGGGTCTCGCTGGGGACCACCATCGCGAAGCCGTCCACGAAGAAGAAAACCAGCAGGAGGGGGTAGATCCACCACTGGCCAGCGGCATGGAGCACGGCCTCGTTAATGAACTCCATGCAGGTGGTGCTCCTTGATGACTGGGAACGGACAACTAAGCCGTATCGTACTCGCGATGACAGTGGGTAGAACCATGGACGAAACTTTGCACGACGTGCGGCCAACAAACGTGACCCAAATCGCTCCTAAGTGTCCCATGGGCGGGCCCAATCCGCCTAGGACTCGGCGGGCGGCACGGAATGCGTCGGTTCCTCCGGTGCGCGGCCGCGCACCCTGCTGATCACGCGGTCCAGGACGACGCCCAGGACGATCGCGCAGACGATGGCAATGGCCGCGCCCAGCACGTGGTTTTCCTCAAACCACGGACCAACAGTCAGGCCGATCCCCACCGAGTAGCCGGCCCAGAGCAGCGCCGAGAGCACCGTCAGGCTGACGAATCTGCGCCACGGGTAGTGCGTGGCGCCGGCGGTCAGGTTAACGGCCACCCGCCCGATCGGGACGAAGCGCGCCACAAGGATCAGTGAGGCGGGCCGTTTCCGCAGTTCCCGGCCGGCCCAGCGGAAGGCCGCCTGCATGCGCGGGCCGCGCTGCCACGCCCAGCGCCGGGTTCCGGTCCCGCGGCCGATCAGGTAAGCCATGTTGTCGCCCACCAGGGCCCCTGCGGCAGCCGTTGCGACCAGGAGCAGAGGGTTGGGGACGCCCGCAGTGGCGGCGACTGCAGCCAGGCCCACCACCACCGATTCGCTCGGAATCGGGGGGAAGAACCCGTCGATCACGCAGCAGGCGAAAACCAGGACGAGGACCCAGGGTTGCCCTGCGGCGGCGAGGATGAAGTCATTGATTGCCTGCACAGCTTCCTAACGCGCGGCGGGGCCAGATCTATCCAAGCGCAGGCTCGGCCGGAGCCGGGCCTGCGCTTGACGGGTACTGCTGTGAAGTCAGTGTAACGCCGGCTCCGGCCGCCGCTGCCCTCTCCCGTACGGCTGTTATCCCCAGGGTTTGGGCACCGTAAGGGATAGGGCAACGGGCTTAGGCGATGCGGTCGATGATGAGCTTCTGGGCGGGCCGGGAGCCCTCGGGGGCGATCACGGCGGCGTGTTCGAGCGCTTCCTTGGCACGCTCGAACTTCTCCGGTGTGTCCGTGAGCAGGGTCATGAGCGGTTCGCCTGCCTTGACCGTGGCGCCGGGCTTGGCGTGCATCCGCACCCCGGCACCGGCCTGGACCTGGTCCTCCTTGCGGGCGCGCCCGGCACCGAGCCGCCAGGCAGCGACGCCGACGGCCATCGCGTCGAGCTCCACCAGGACACCGTCGGCCGGGGCGTAGATGACCTCGGATTCCTTGGCGACCGGGAGCTTGGCGCGCGGGTCTCCGCCCTGGGCCTCGATCATCCGGTTCCAGACGTCCATGGCCCGGCCGTCCCGGAGTGCTGCCCGGGGATCGGCGTCGCGGATGCCGGCGCACGCCAGCATTTCCTCCGCGAGCCGGACGGTGAGTTCGACGACGTCGTCCGGGCCTCCGCCGGCGAGGACCTCCACGGATTCCTCGACCTCGATCGCGTTGCCCGCGGTCAGGCCCAGCGGCGTGTTCATGTTGGTGAGCAGGGCCACCGTGTTGACGCCGGCGTCCTTGCCCAGGGCCACCATGGTTTCGGCCAGTTCGCGGGCGCGGGCCTCGTCCTTCATGAACGCGCCGCTGCCCACCTTGACGTCGAGCACCAGCGAGCCGGTGCCTTCGGCGATCTTCTTGCTCATGATCGAGGAGGCGATCAGCGGGATGGCCTCCACGGTCCCGGTGACATCGCGGAGCGCGTAGAGCTTCTTGTCCGCCGGGGCCAGCCCGGCGCCGGCCGCGCAAATGACCGCGCCGACGTCCTGGAGCTGGGCCATCATTTCCTCATTGCTCAGGGCCGCACGCCAGCCCGGGATGGCCTCGAGCTTGTCCAGGGTGCCGCCGGTGTGGCCGAGGCCGCGGCCCGAGAGCTGCGGCACTGCCACGCCAAACACCGCTACAAGCGGAGCCAGCGGCAGGGTGATCTTGTCCCCGACGCCGCCGGTGGAGTGCTTGTCCGACGTCGCCTTCACGCCGCCGTCGGGCCGCCGCAGGCTGGAGAAGTCCATCCGCTCGCCGGAGGCGATCATGGCCGCCGTCCAGCGGGAGATCTCGGCCCGGTCCATGCCGTTGAGCAGGATGGCCATGTTCAGGGCGGCCATCTGTTCGTCGGCGATGGCGCCGCGGGTGTACGCGTCGATTGTCCAGTCGATCTGGGCCGGGCTGAGCACACCCTTGTCCCGCTTGATGCGGATGATGTCGACGGCGTCGAACGCTTCACTGTTGGGGGGGTTCTGAGTCGTTTGTGTCACCGGGGTTCCTCCAGGTGTTGGGGGCCAAAGGCATCGGGAAGGACCTGGTCCATGGTCTTGATTCCCTGCGTGGTCATGAGCTCCATGTCCGGAGCCCGGAATTCGTAGAGCAGCTGGCGGCAGCGCCCGCACGGCATGAGGACATTCCCGCCGGCGTCGACGCAGTAGAAGGCGCGCAGCAATCCCCCGCCGGTCATCTGCAGGTTGCCCACCAGGGCGCACTCGGCGCACAGGGTCAGCCCGTAGCTGGCGTTTTCGACATTGCAGCCGCTGACGATCCGCCCGTCTCCGGTGAGGGCCGCGGCCCCCACCGGAAACTTCGAATACGGCGCATAGGCGTTCTTCATGGCGGACACTGCCGCAGCTTCGAGTGCAGCCCAGTCGACGTCGATGCTGTCCATTCTCAGCCCTTGATGTACGGTATGCCGTCAGCGGCCGGCGGCCGGGAGCGGCCGACGAGCCCGGCCACGGCAAACACGGTCACCACGTACGGCAGCATGGCCATGAACTGGCTCGGCACCGGGGTGCCGATGATCGTCACGATGCTCTGCAGGTTGTCGGCGAAGCCGAACAGCAGCGCGGCGAAGAACGCCCCGATCGGGTTCCAGCGGCCCAGGATCATGGCGGCGAGGGCAATGAAGCCGCGCCCGCCGGAGATTTCCTTGGTGAAGCTGTCGATCGCCACGAGGGTGAAGAACGATCCGCCGATCCCGGCGACGGCGCCGCCGAGCGTGACGTTCCAGAAGCGGGTCGCGTTGACCTTGATGCCCAGGGTGTCGGCCGCCTGCGGGTGCTCGCCCACGGCACGGACGCGCAGGCCCCACTTCGTCTTGAACAGTGCGACCCAGATCACGATGACTGCCACGTACATCAGGTAGCCCACCACGGACTGCTTGAAGAGGATGGGCCCGATCACGGGGATGCTGGACAGGACCGGGATATCGATGATGGGCAGCTCGGCGGGCGAGTTGTACTTCTCCGGATCGGACTGCATCACGGTGGTGAACAGGAAGCCGGTGAGCCCGGAGACCAGGACGTTGAGCACGACGCCGACGATGATCTGGTTGACCACGTACTTGATGCTGAACACTGCCAGCACCACCGACACAAGGGCGCCCGCCACGGCCGCCGCAAGCAGGCCCAGGTAGGGGTTGTGCGTCAGGCTGGCGACGAGCGCGGCCGTGAAGGCACCGCCCAGGAGCTGGCCTTCGATGGCGATGTTGACGACGCCGGCGCGTTCGCACAGTACACCGGACAGGGAGCCGAAGACGATCGGCACGGCGAGGGTCACGGATCCGGCGATGAGGCCGGCCAGCGAAATACTGGGGGTCCGGGCGCCGCCCACCACCCAGATCAGGAAGGCGACCACGAACACGACCGTGAACACGGCCGGCACCCAGCGCGGGGGCCGCCGGTTCGCTCTCGCCTTCAGGACCAGGGCGTAGCCCGCGAGGCCCAGCAGGATCAGGGAGAGCACCATGCCGGACAGGAATGCGGGTACTTCGATCGCCGGGAGCTGGAAGAAGTCTCCGCTGGATGAAACGCCGAATTTGGCGTTCGCCTGCGGGCCCAGCAGTCCGAAGAAGATGAACGCTACGGTGGCCAGCACCGCGAGCGTGACCGGCAACTTCCAAGTCACGGGCTTGGCGGACACCGTCGGCCTGTGGTTCTTCTCCGGCTGGGGTTTTCCTTCAACGGGCGAGGTTGCTGTTGTGCTCATGCGGCACCTCCGGTGGTTGCGGCCTGCTTGGTTTTGCCGGCGGTCGCGGCCTTCTTCTTGCGCGGGTTGAGTCCGAAGATCGCCCGGACCAGCGGCGGCGCCGCGATGAACAGCACGATGAGTGACTGGACCACGAGCACGATGTCGATCGGAGTTCCGGTCTGGATCTGCATCTGGACAGCGCCTGCGCGGAAGGCCCCGAACAGCAGGCCGGCGGCGAAGGTGCCCCATGGCGAGGACCGTCCCAGCAGCGCGACCGTGATCGCGTCAAAGCCGTAGGTTGCCGCGACACCGTCGGTCAGGACCTTTTCGGTGCCCGCCACCTGTGCCACGCCGGCCAGGCCTGCCAGGCCACCGGCAATGGTCATCACCAGGATGGTGGCCCGGGAGACGTTGATGCCGGCGGTCAGGGCTGCCTTGGGGTTGGCCCCGACGGCACGGAATTCGAAACCGAGCGTGGAGCGGTTCAGCAGCCACGAAACAAACACGGTGGCCGCGATGGCCAGCAGGAATCCCAGGTGCAGCCGGTACTGGCTGCCGAAGATCAGCGGGTACGCGGCGCTGGGGTCCACGATGGGCGATATCGGTGTGTCCGCCCCCGGACGCTGGAACAAGTCAGTGTCGAGCAGGTAGCGCAGGAAATAGAGTGCGATGTAGTTGAACATGATGGTCACGATGACCTCGTGGGCGCCGGTCCGGGCTTTGAGCACGCCGACGATGCCGCCCCAGACGGCGCCGCCGATGACGCCGGCCACCAGGACCAGCAGCAGGTGTATCCCCAGCGGCAGGTGCAGCGCGAAGCCGACCCATGAGGCGAGGATGCCGGCCATGATGATCTGGCCCTGCGCACCGATGTTGAACAGGCCCGCGCGGAAGGCCAGGGCGACGCCGAGGCCGGCGGTGATCAGCGGGGTGGCGATGGTCAGCGTCTCCATGAGGGGGGCGAACTGTCCGGCCACGCCGTTCCCGCGGGGGTTGAAGACCGCGCCCTGGAAGAGGGCGACGTACGAATCGGTGGCGGCGGACCAGACGGCGATGAGGAAGTCACTGGGCCGGGCAAAGAGATAGCCCGCCGTGGTGCCGACAACCTTGTCCGTCATGGCGATGAGCAGGCCGCCGAGGATCAGTGCGAGCAGCACCGCCAGGATGGTCACGATGCCGTTGCCGGTGAAGATCTTGCGCAGCAGCGACTCCTCTTCCGGGGCACCCGGAAGAGCTCCGCTCTGGGTCGAGACCGGAACGGCCGATGGCTGGTGGGCGCCGCCCGCGGTGTCCAGCGAGGTGACGAAGTCTGCATCGTCCTCGAGCGGTTCAGGCTCCACGTCGGTGGCCTGCGATGCCGGAAGTCGGTCCGGGTCCGGTGCGGCCGCGGACCGCGGCTCGGTGTTGTCACTCATGGGGGTCTCCTACGGCGCCGGAGCCGGGCTCCTGCACGGACGGGGCGGCGGGGGCCGGGTTCATGGCCGGCTTCGTTGCGGGGTTTTCGGCCGGGGTTTCTGCTGCGTTCGCGGCCGGGTTTTCAGAAAGGGATCGGGCCGAGTGCCTGCCTGCGGCGTCGGTCTGGGCCTCGTCCGGGGAAACGCCGGCCATCATCAGGCCCAGGACGTCGCGCCCGGTGCCGGCCGGGACGATCCCGACCAGCCGGCCCTTGTACAGCACGGCGATCCGGTCGGCGAGTTCAATCACCTCGTCCAGTTCGGTGGAGACGATCATGACGGGCGTGCCGTGGTCCCGCTCCGCGACGATCCGCTTGTGCAGGAACTCGATGGAGCCCACGTCCACGCCGCGGGTGGGCTGGGAGGCGATGAAGAGCCGCAGCGGCCGGGAGAGCTCCCGGGCCATGACGACCTTCTGCTGGTTGCCGCCGGACAGGGTGCCGGCTGCCAGCGAGCCGGACGGGGTGCGGACGTCGAATTCCGCGATCCGGGTCTTGGCGTTCTCCAGGACCTTGGCCGGGCTCATGCTGATGCCCTTGGCGAACGGCGCCTGGTCATAGCGGTCCAGGATCAGGTTCTCGGCGATGGAGAACGTGCCGATCAGCCCGTCGAGGGAACGGTCCTCCGGGACGAATCCGACGCCGGCGTTGAGGACCTCCTTGACGCTGCGGCCCACGAGTTCTTCGCCGTCGAGGGTGATCGAGCCGTGGACCCGCTCGTGCAGGCCCAAAATGGCTTCGGTCAGTTCCGTCTGGCCGTTGCCCTGGACGCCGGCGACGGCGAGGATCTCGCCGCGGGCGATTCCGAAGCTGATCCCGTCCACCACGTGCTGGCCGTTGGGGGCGATGACCGTGAGGTCCTTGACCTCGAAGGTGGTCTCCTGCGGATTCGCGGGAGCCTTGTCCAGGGTCAGGCTCACGGCCCGGCCCACCATCATGGAGGCCAACTCGGTGGTCGAGGCGCCGGGATCGGCCGAGCCCACTACCTTGCCGCGCCGGATGACGGTGATGGTGTCCGAAACGGCCTTCACCTCACGCAGCTTGTGGGAAATGAAGACGATCGAGGTGCCGTGGCTCTTGAGCTGGCGCATGATGTCCAGCAGTTCATCGGTGTCCTGCGGGGTCAGCACGGCCGTGGGCTCATCGAGGATGAGCACCTTGGCGTCGCGGACCAGTGCCTTGATGATCTCCACGCGCTGCTGCACGCCCACGGGGAGGTCTTCGATCAGCGCGTCGGGGTCGACGTCGAAACCGTACCGGTCCGAGATCTCCCGGATTTTCCGGCGGGTGTCATCCAGGTCCAGGAATCCGCCGGTCTTGGTGGTCTCCGCTCCCAGGGCAACGTTCTCCGCGACGGTGAAGACGGGGACCAGCATGAAGTGCTGGTGCACCATGCCGATGCCGGCCGCCATGGCGTCGCCGGGGCCGCGGAACGTGACCGGTTTGTCGTCGATTAGGATTTCGCCCTCTGTGGGCTCGTACAGTCCGTAGAGGACGTTCATCAGCGTGGACTTGCCAGCGCCGTTCTCACCGAGCAGACAGTGGATCTGCCCGGGTTCAACAACCACATCGATGTGATCGTTCGCTACCAGGGAGCCGAAGCGTTTGGTAATGCCCTTGAGTTCAAGTTTCAAAACTCTGACCAATCTCGAGGTGTCCGGACGGCTTGGTCCGGACGCGTAGGGGCGCTGCAGCACCAGCTTAGTGCCTGGGATCTGAGGCACTAAGGGCCGCAACGAAAAGCGCCACAGCCCGTGCGGTGGTGACCGGACGGGCCGTGGCGCTTAGCGGAGGAAGTTAGGCTTTCGGGCTGGCTGCGGATTCAACCTTCAGCTTGCCGTCGGCGATGTCCTTCTTGATCTGGTCCAGGTCGGACTTCAGTTCGGCCGGAACCTGGGAATCCATGTCGTGGAACGGGGCAAGCTGGACGCCGTCGTTCGCGAGGGTGCCAACGTACGGCTTGTTGGTGAACTGGCCGTCCTTGTCCTGCTTGACGACCGTCTCGACGGCCTCGCCCATCTGCTTCATGACGGAGGAGAGCATGATGTCCTTGTAATCCGGTGCCGTGAGGTAGCCGTCGGAGTCAACCCAGATGAGCTTGACGTCCTTGCCTGCTGCCTTGGCTTCCTGCAGGGCCGCGCCGGCACCCTTGCCGACCGGACCGGCGACGGGCATGACGATGTCTGCGCCCTGGTCCAGGAAGTTCTGGGTGAACTGCTTGCCCTTGTCCTGCTTTTCGAAGTCACCGGTGAAGGAGCCGTCCTGCTTGGCCTTGTCCCAGCCGAGAAGCTTGACGTCCTTGCCCTTCTTCTCGTTGTAGTACTTCACACCGTCGGCGAAACCGTCCATGAAGATGGTGACCGTGGGGATCTTGATGCCGCCGAACGTGGCGACCGTCCCGGTCTTGGTGGTGCCGGCTGCGAGGTAGCCGGCCAGGAATGCTGCCTGGGCGGTGTCGTAGATGATCGGCTTGACGTTGGCGACCGGGGTGTCATAGCCGAAGTCGATGATGGCGAAGTGCTTGTCCGGGTTCGCGGTGGCCTGGGACTTGGTGGCGTCGCCGAGCAGGAAGCCGACCGTGATGGTCAGGTTGCAGCCGGCGGAGACCATGGCGCGCAGGTTCGGTTCGAAGTCGTTGTTGGTCTTGGACTCGGCCTGGTTCATCTCGATGCCGAGATCCTTCTTGGCCTTCTGCAGTCCCTCGTAGGACGACTGGTTGAACGACTGGTCATCGAATCCACCCGAGTCGGACACGATGCAGCCCGTGTAGTTGCTGGCGGTGTTGGTGGCGGTGCTGGCCTCCGGGGCAGCTCCGCAGCCGGTCAGCAGGAGTGCAGCCGCGCCCGCGGTGGCAACGCCGGCCATTGATCCGCGCTTAAAGGTGGCACGCAGAGAGTTCTTCAATTTTCCTCCAGGAAGAAAGAGTAGGCGCTACGACGGAAGTTCAATGAGTGTCTGTCTGCGGTGTTCCGCTGATCTCTGTTGTCACTGATGGATTTCGCAGCACTGCGCCGAGGCGCACTTATGCAAGCTACTGTAGTGGCCTGCGCCACGTCCCGATAACACACGTCCCGGCGAATGCCCAGATTGTTGAGAACTTGTTACCTAGAGGTAGCCGGTGCCCGCCGCGACCACAGACGCCTCCGGCGCCGGTCCCCGCAGGAACCGGCGCCGGAGGCGTATGTGGCGGCACGGCGATTGCCGGGTGTCCGGCTACAGCCGCACGAGCATCTTGCCGGTATTGGCGCCGTCGAGCAGGTCCATGAAGGCCTGCGGGGCGTTCTCCAGCCCGTCCACCACCGTCTCGTCGTAACGGACCGTTCCGTCGGCCAGCCAGCCGGACATGGTCTCGACGAACTCGGCCATGTGCTGCCAGTAGCCGCCCACCAGGAAGCCCTTGAGCGTCAGTTGTTTGCCGATCGCCAGCATGAGGTTCCGCGGCGCCGGCGTCGGTTCGGTCGCGTTGTACTGGGCGATGGCCCCGCACATGGCCACCCGGCCACCGACCGTGAGGGCGGACAGCGCGGCTTCGAGGTGCTCGCCGCCGACGTTGTCGAAGTAGACGTCGATCCCGCGCTCACCCGCGGCCGCGGCGAGCTGTTCCGCCACGGGGCCGTCGTGGTAGTTGAACGCGGCATCGAAGCCGAGTTCGAGCAGGCGTGCCACCTTTTCCGGCGAGCCGGCGCTGCCGATCACCCGGGACGCGCCCATGGCCTTGGCGATCTGCCCGACGAGCGAGCCGACCGCGCCGGCGGCGCCGGAGACGAACACGGCGTCGCCGGGCTTGAATTCCGCGACCTTCAGCAGTCCCGCGTAGGCGGTCAGCCCGGTCATGCCGAGGGCGCCGAGGAATGCTGACGCGGGGGCCAGATCGGTGCGCGCCACCGTGGTGGCCGCGGCATCGACGACGGCGTATTCGCGCCAGCCGAGGCCGTGCACCACCGTGTCGCCCACAGCGCGGCCTTCGGCCCGGGATGCGATCACTTCGCCGACGGCGCCGCCGTCGAGGGCGGTATCCAGCGCAAACGGCGCGGAGTAGGACTTGACGTCGTTCATGCGTCCGCGCATGTACGGGTCCACCGAGATGAACAGGTTGCGGACCAGGACCTGGCCGTCCTGCAGTTCGGGCAGCGCCGACTCGGCGAGGCGGAAGTTCGCCGGGACGGGGCGGCCGTGGGGGCGGGACGCCAGCTGGATCTCGCGGGTGGTGGCGGGAAGGGTGAGAGTTTCGGTGTTGTTGCTCATGCGGCTACCTCCAGGATGGTGATGTCGACAGTGATGTTGCCGCGGGTGGCGTTGGAGTACGGGCAGATCTGGTGGGCCTTGGCCACGAGGGCCTCGGCCGTGTCCCGGTCCACGGCGGGCAGGGCGATCTCAAGTTCGGCGGCCAGACCGTAGCCGGCACCGTCCTCGAGAGCGCCGAAGTGGATCTTGGCGGCGACGGCGGAGTCCGTCAGGTCGGCGCGCTCCTTGCGTCCCACCAGGCGCAGGGCGGAGTGGAAGCACGCGGCGTAACCGGCGGCAAAGAGCTGTTCGGGGTTGGTGCCCGCGCCGTCACCGCCGAGTTCGACCGGGCTGGCAAGGGTGACGCTCAGCTTGCCGTCCTTGCTGATGGCGGTGCCGTCGCGGCCTTCGCCTGAGGCCAGGGCCTCTGCTGTGTAAAGGGTCCTCATGGTGATTCCGTTCTGTCGGCGGGAAGAAGGGGTTCAGCGGGGAACTCGCCGGAAGCCTGCGGAGTCGCCGTAAACTTCCGGCGAGCTGGCACGCCTCCCGCGATTTCGACGTCGGCCGTGGGGGCCGGGGAAGGGTGGTGGAGGGGGAAGGGCTTAAGGGAAGGGCTTAGTGGGAGGCGTGGAGCGCGTTCGTCAGCCGGCCCAGGGTGTCGCGGAGCTGGTCCAGTTCCGCGGCGGTGAGCCCGGCGGCGTCCGCCAGGCGCTGCGGGATGCCGCTGGCCTTGGCGCTCAGGGCGGCGCCGGCGCCGGTCAGGAAGATCTCCACGCGGCGCTCGTCCTCGGCGGAGCGGCGGCGCTGGACGAGTCCGAGCGCTTCGAGCCGCTTGAGCAGCGGCGAGAGCGTGCCGGAGTCCAGGCCCAGCTCCTCCCCCAGTTCACGCACGCTGCGCGGCTCCGCTTCCCAGAGCACCAGCATGGCGAGGTACTGCGGGTAGGTCAGGCCGAGCTCCTCGAGCATGGGCCGGTAGGCGGCCGTGGCGGCACGTGAGGCAGAGTACATCGCAAAACACACCTGCCGGTTCAGGCGGAGCGCTTCCGGGCCGCCCGTGCGGGCCTCTTCTGACGTGGTCATGACTCCACCGTACCGCACAATTTAGTTGCGTGCAATTCAGTTGTGCACAACTGAATTGCGGAGCGGGAACCGGCATCGACGTAGAAGGGGCCGCCGCGGCACGATTCCCCGCCGCTGCCGCCGAGTTTCCCCACGTTTGACGGGTGCCGACGGCGTGTCGGCCCGCACCGCCGGCGTGTCCCGGCGTCGTGCCGGAATAGGTGGGGAAACTCCGTGCGGCGGTCCTGGCCGGGTGCAGCAGGGCGGGCCCGGTGTAGGGGCCCGGGCGGAACGGCTTACAGGTCGCGGATGGTGCGCAGGGCCGCCGCCGTGAGCACCTGGATGCCCAGGCCCAGCGCCCGCTCATCGACAATGTAGTCGCCGCGGTGCAGGTCGTATTCTTCCCCGCCTGGCGTCTTCGTGCCGAGGCGCATCATGGCGCCGGGGGTGTCGGCCAGGAACCAGGCAAAGTCTTCCCCGCCCATGGACTGCGGGGTCAGGACCACGGCGCCCTCGCCGATTTCGGCGCGGGCCGCGGCCTCGATCAGCGCGGTCTCGTGCTCGGAGTTGACCACCGGCGGCACGCCGCGGGTGTGTTCCAGGTGGACATCGACGCCGTACGGCTCGGCGACCTGCCGGATGATGTCGTCGAGCAGCTCGCCGGCGTCGTGCCAGGCGTCGCGGTCCAGGCAGCGCATGGTGCCGGCCATGTAGCCGCTGCCCGGGATGGCGTTCGGGGCCGAGCCCGCGGAAATCTGCCCCCAGACCACGGACACGCCGCTGCGGACATCGACGCGGCGCGAGAGCACTGCGGGAACGTTGACCGCGATCTGCGCCAGGGCGAAGACCAGCTCCTCGGTCAGGTGCGGGCGCGAGGTGTGGCCGCCGCGGCCGGAGAGTTCAATCTTGATGGTGTCCGAGGCGGAGGTGATCGCCCCGATCCGGGTGCCGATCTTGCCGATCTCGATCCGGGGGTCGCAGTGCAGCGCCAGGATGCGCGGCACGCCTTCCAGGACGCCCTGTTCGATGCACGAGGTGGCGCCGCCGGGCATGGTTTCCTCGGCCGGCTGGAAGATGATCCGGACGGTCCCGCTCAGCGGGGACGCCTCGTGCATGCGCTGCAGGACCAGCGCGATCCCAAGCATGGTGGCAGTGTGGACGTCGTGGCCGCAGGCATGGGTCACGCCGTGGTTCTTCGAGGCGAACTCAAGGCCAGTTTCCTCGATGATCGGCAGGGCATCGATATCCCCGCGCAGTGCGGTGGCGATGGGACCCTGCCCGACGTCGACCGTCAGGCCCGTGCCCTCGAGGCGGCGCGGCTTGAGCCCGGCTTCCTCGAGCCGTTTCGCCAGCTTGTCGGTGGTGCGGAACTCCTTGAACGAAAGTTCCGGATGCGCATGGAGGTCGCGGCGGAAAGCGATCAGCTCCGGCAGGAGGGGCTCCAGCCACGGCCCCACGAGAGTCGTGGGCTCAGCTTCAGTCGAATAGTTGCGCACTGAATAACTCTATCGAGCGGCCAAAGAATAGCGGCATCGGGTACGGCGCGTTACGGATTGCTGAACATTGCACAGGCCGTGATCCGCTCCCCTCCGCCTACAGGACGTCGGTGTCGCCCTTGGCCTTGATGGCATCCACGGCCTGCTTGACCCGCTGCGAGTGCTCCTTGGTGGTGACCAGCAGGGCGTCCGGGGTGTCAACGATCACGACGTCCTTGATGCCGATCAGGGCGATCACCCGCTTGGTATCGGAGACCACCACGCCGCTCGCGTTCTCGGTGAAGACGCGTGCGCCTTCGCCCAGGACCGTGACCTCGTCGACTTCCTTGGCGCTGTTGAGCCGGCCCACGGAGGCGAAGTCCCCGACGTCGTCCCAGAGGAACGTTCCGGGCACCACGGCGACGTCGCCGGCGGCCGCGGCGGGCTCGGCGACGGCGTAGTCAATGGCGATCTTGGGCAGCGTGGGCCACACCCGGGCCGTGACGGCGTCGCGCTCCGGAGTGTCCCAGGCCTTGGCGATCTCCTGGAGTCCGGCGAAGAGCTCGGGCTGGTTGGCTTCGAGGTGCTTGAGCATCAGCGAGACCGGGGCCACGAACATGCCCGCGTTCCAGACATATTCGCCGCTGTCGACGTACTCCTGGGCCACTTCCTCGCTGGGCTTCTCCACGAACTCCACCACGGACTGCGCACTGGGCGCGTCCGGGATGTGGAGGTTCGCGCCGGAACGGATGTAGCCGAATCCGGTGGAGGGATGGGTCGGCTTGATGCCGATGGTGACGATCTTGCCCGCGGCCGCGGTGTAGACGGCTTCACGGACGGCGTCCTGGAAGAGATCGTCCGGGCTGATGACCTGGTCCGCGGCGAACGAGCCCATGATGATGTCCGGGTCCCGCTCGTGCAGGATGGCCGCGGCGAGGCCGATCGCAGCACCGGAGTCCTTGGGTTCGCTCTCCAGGACCAAGTCGGCTTCCAGGACCTCAGGCAGCTGGCGGCAGACGGCTGCCCTGTGGGCGGAGCCGGTCACCACCAGCACGTGCTTGCCGGCGACGGGCTGGAGGCGGTCATAGGTCGCGCGCAGCAGAGTACTGCCCGAACCGGTGAGGTCGTGAAGGAATTTCGGGGCCGCTGCCCGTGACAGGGGCCAGAGGCGGGTCCCCACCCCGCCCGCCGGAATAACCGCAATAAAACGGTCCAGCGGTGAATCCTGGCTTGTCACTTTGTCTGTAGTCATCACGGCTACTTTAGCCGACGGCGGCCAATTCGGTCCGAATTGGGCCGGGATCAGGCCCTTCCGGCGCCTGCGACCACGGTCAAATGTGGCGTTCGTCTCAAAACAAACGCAAAACCGCGCCGGGGCCTGTCAACAAGGAGTTCCCAAATTGAATAAGCTGTGAGCGAAGCCTAGATTTAGGCTTGAGCTTACGAGTGCTCTCGCAGCAGGCGTTCCCCCCGCGTGGATCCCATGCCAGCGCCGCTGTGTTGCAGGGAGGTTTATTCAGTGCCGACAAAACCAGCTGGCACCTTGTACCGCGGCCGTGAAGGCATGTGGTCCTGGGTTGGACACCGCATTACCGGTGTAGTGATTTTCTTCTTCTTGTTGGTCCACGTGCTGGACACCTCATTGGTGCGTGTGTCCCCCGAGGCCTACACCGCAGTGATTGGTGCCTACAAGAACCCCCTCATGGCCCTGGGTGAAACGGGCCTTGTCGCGGCGATCGTGTTCCACGCCTTCAACGGCCTGCGGATCATCGCCGTCGACTTCTGGAAGAAGGGTGCCAAGTACCAGCGTCAGATGCTCTGGACGGTCCTGGGCCTCTGGGTCGTCGTCATGGTCGGCTTCTCCATCCGCCACCTGTCCCTCGCCCTTGGAGGTCACTAAGCCATGACTGCAACCATTCAGAGTCCACGCAGTGGAAAACCCGGTAGCGGAAAGATCCAGCCCAAGTACCGCCGCACTGGCGGTTCCAAGGGCAACTTCGAGATGCTCGCCTGGCTCTTCATGCGCCTCTCCGGCGTCGTGCTGGTGGTGCTGATCTTCGGCCACCTGACGGTGAATCTGCTGGTCGGCGAGGGCATCCACGCGATCGACTTCGGCTTTGTGGCCGGCAAGTGGGCCGACCCGTTCTGGCAGTTCTGGGACCTTGCCATGCTGTGGCTCGCCATGCTGCACGGCACCAACGGCGTCCGCACGATCATCAATGACTACGCAGAGAAGGACGCAACGCGCCTTTGGCTGAAGATTGTTCTCTATGCGGCCACCACGGTCATCATCATCCTGGGCACCCTGGTCATCTTCACGTTCAATCCGTGCCCCGTGGCCAACGGCGTCCAGCTTCCCGGCGGTTTCTGCCCCGCGCCATAAGGGCCCAGCCGTAGCGGCGGAACCGCCGCGGACAGCAGCCCGTCCGGGCAGGAATCCGCGGTCCGTCACGGCAACTGATCTTGCCTGCCGAACGCAGGCGCAGATTGCACGAGACTTCACCGGGCAGGCGCGGCCTGCCGGTGGTTTATAGCGAATTTTGAGAGAAAGAGCGTCTGGTATGCAGGTCCATAAGTACGACGTCGTGATCGTCGGTGCCGGTGGCGCCGGGATGCGCGCGGCGATCGAATCAGGTCAGCGCGCCCGAACAGCAGTACTGACCAAGCTCTACCCCACGCGGTCCCACACCGGCGCGGCGCAGGGCGGCATGTGTGCAGCCCTGGCCAACGTCGAGGAAGACAACTG
This sequence comes from Arthrobacter sp. 01N444, assembly GCF_056399305.1. Classification (NCBI taxonomy): domain Bacteria; kingdom Bacillati; phylum Actinomycetota; class Actinomycetes; order Micrococcales; family Micrococcaceae; genus Arthrobacter; species Arthrobacter sp. 01N444. The sequence continues at coordinate 77,667 of NZ_JBFTRB010000007.1, read as the reverse complement.
GGAGTGGCACACCTTCGACACCATCAAGGGCGGCGACTACCTGGTTGACCAGGACGCCGCCGAGGTCATGGCGAAGGAAGCGATCGACGCCGTCCTGGACCTGGAAAAGATGGGCCTGCCGTTCAACCGCACGCCCGAGGGCCGCATTGACCAGCGCCGCTTCGGTGGCCACACCCGCGATCACGGCAAGGCACCGGTCCGCCGCGCCTGCTACGCCGCCGACCGCACCGGCCACATGATCCTGCAGACCCTGTACCAGAACTGCGTCAAGCACAACGTCGAGTTCTACAACGAGTACTACGTCCTGGACCTGCTGACCGTCGAAGAGGACGCTGTCCGCGAGGACGGCACGCCGTACAAGCAGAAGCGCGTGGCCGGCGTCGTGTCCTACGACCTCGCCTCCGGCGAGCTGCACGTCTTCCAGGCCAAGTCCGTGGTGTTCGCCTCCGGCGGCGCCGGCAAGGTCTTCAAGACCACCTCCAACGCCCACACCCTGACCGGTGACGGCATGGGCATCGCGTTCCGCCGGGGCATCCCCCTGGAGGACATGGAATTCTTCCAGTTCCACCCGACAGGTCTGGCCGGCCTGGGCATCCTGCTCTCCGAGGCCGCCCGCGGCGAAGGCGCGATCCTGCGCAACTCAGAGGGTGAACGCTTCATGGAGCGCTACGCGCCCACCATCAAGGACCTCGCCCCGCGCGACATCGTGGCCCGCTCCATGGCCAACGAAGTCCGTGAGGGACGAGGCTGCGGCCCGAACAAGGACTACGTCCTCCTGGACCTGACGCACCTTGAGCCTGCACACATCGATGCCAAGCTGCCGGACATCACCGAGTTCGCCCGCACCTACCTGGGTGTGGAGCCGTACACGGAGCCGGTTCCGGTGTTCCCAACGGCCCACTACGCCATGGGCGGCATCCCCACGAACATCAGCGCCGAGGTCCTCCAGGACAACGACACGGTGGTCCCGGGCCTCTACGCCGCCGGCGAGGTCGCCTGCGTCTCCGTCCACGGCTCCAACCGTCTGGGCACCAACTCGCTGCTGGACATCAACGTGTTCGGCAAGCGCGCCGGTATCGCCGCCGCCGAGTATGCCAAAACCGCCGACTTCGTGGAGCTCCCCGTTGACCCGGAGGCCTACACGCTGAACCTGCTGGAGCACGTCCGCACCTCTGACGGCACCGAGAAGGTCGCTGCGATCCGCAAGGAACTGCAGGACACCATGGACGCCAACATGCAGGTGTTCCGCACCGCCGACACGCTGAACCAGGTCCTGAAAGACATTGCCTCCTTCGAGGAGCGGTACCAGCGCATCAGCGTCCAGGACAAGGGCAAGCGCTTCAACCTGGACCTGCTCGAGGCCGTGGAGCTGGGCTTCCTGCTCGAGCTCGCCAAGGTCATGACCGTGGCGGCCCTGCACCGCGAGGAATCCCGCGGCGGCCACTTCCGCGAGGACTTCCCCGAGCGCGACGACGAAAAATTCATGAAGCACTCCATGGCGTACAAGGATGACCACGCCCCGGCGGACGGTTCCGCCGAGTCGATTGCCGGCATCCGGCTTGCCACCAAACCGGTGGTCTTTACGCGCTACGAGCCGATGGTGAGGAAGTACTAAGATGAGCGCTGAACTCGCTGAGCCAGCATCCAAGATCGAACTGCCCGCCGGCGTCGGCGGGGGCGGGGAAATCCCGTCCTTCGACGTCACGCTGCGCGTGCGCCGCTACAACCCCGAGGTCTCCGAGGACGCCACGTGGGATGACTTCAAGGTCACCATGTACGGCACCGACCGTGTCCTGGACGCCCTGCACAAGATCAAGTGGGAGATGGACGGCAGCGTCTCCTTCCGCCGTTCCTGCGCCCACGGCGTCTGCGGCTCCGATGCCATGCGCATCAACGGCCGCAACCGCCTCGCCTGCAAGACCCTGCTGAAGGACCTGGACACGTCCAAGCCCATCACGGTCGAGCCCATCAAGGGCCTGCCGGTGGAGAAGGACCTGATCGTGGACATGGAGCCGTTCTTCCAGTCCTTCCGCGAAGTCATGCCGTTCCTGATCAACCGTGGCCACGAGCCCACCAAGGAACGCCTGCAGTCGGCCGAGGACCGCGAACGGTTCGATGACACCACCAAGTGCATCCTGTGCGCCGCGTGCACCTCGTCCTGCCCGGTGTTCTGGACCGACGGGCAGTACTTCGGCCCGGCGGCGATCGTCAACGCGCACCGCTTCATCTTCGATTCCCGTGATGACGCCGGCGACATGCGCCTGGAGATCCTCAACGACAAGGAAGGCGTGTGGCGCTGCCGCACCACCTTCAACTGCACCGAAGCATGCCCCCGCGGCATCCAGGTCACGCAGGCAATCGCTGAGGTCAAGCAGGCCATCCTGTCCCGCAAGGTCTAAGGACCGGTTCCACCGGCCCGCATTACCGGCTTCACCTTCAGTAGTTACCGACGACGGCGCCTCTCACCTTTCGGGTGGGGGCGCCGCCGTCGTTTCCGCCCTCAATGATTCGCCCTCACACGAAAGGGGACACTTTGTCCCACTCAGAAAAAGTCTCGTTCCTGGGTTCCACCGGCGAGCGGCTCTCCGGCGTGCTGGACCTGCCGGAGGGCCCGGTCAAGGGCTGGGGTGTGTTCTCGCACGGCTTCACCCTGGGCAAGGACAGCCCCTCGGCGTCGCGGATGTGCAAGGCCCTGGCGGACAACGGCGTGGGCATGCTCCGGTTCGACAACGTGGGGCTCGGAGAGTCGGCGGGAATGTGGTCGGAGGGGTCCTTCAGCCACAAGGTTGCCGACACCGTCAAGGCCGCCGAATTCATGCGGGACTCAGACCGCCGGGTTTCCCTGCTGGTGGGCCACTCGTTTGGCGGCGCGGCCGTCCTGTCCGCCGCGCGGCAGATCCCGGAGCTTAGGGCCGTGGCCACCGTGGGTGCCCCCTTCTCCCCCAAGCACGTGGCCCACGTCTTTGACGCGGCCCTGGACCGCATCCTGAGCGAGGGAAGCGCCGAGGTGGACCTCGGCGGCAAGCGGGTGGAGATCCGCCGGCACTTCGTCGAGGATCTCGAAAACGCGGACCTGACGGACTGCATCCGGCAGCTGCACAAGCCGCTCATGGTGCTGCACTCCCCCACCGACAATACGGTCGGGATCGAAAACGCCAGCACCATCTTCCAGACGGCACGCCACCCGCGCAGCTTCGTCTCGCTGGAGGGCAGCGACCATCTCCTGACCGGCAAAGGCCAGGCGGCCCGTGCGGCGAAGATTATTTCGGCGTGGGCCGACCAGTACCTCGACGCCTGAACGCGGCGGCCAGCGGCCTGCGGCGGACCCGCGGCTCGACCGGGGTTTTACCCGGCTGGACGCGCCGGGCACCCCAGCCGGTGGTCGCGGCGGCGGGCCCGGCCTTGAGGTCCTCTTCCCGGATCGCCACCCACGCGGCGCAGATCACGTAGACCTGGCTGACCAGGTTGAACCAGATCAGCAGGCCGATGATGATGGCGAAGGGCGCCAGAATGGGGTTCTTGCCGGCGCTGGCCAGCAGCTGGGTGCTGAAGATCTGGAGGATGGTGGTGCCCACCGCGGCGAGAGTGGTCCCTTCCAGCAGGGAGCGCCGGGCCGGCTTCAGCCCGGCGGCCACCCGGTACATGATCACGGCGGTGCCCCAGCCGAGCAGCAGCGGGACGAGGATCGTGACGGAGGTCGTCAGCGGCCCGGCAACTATCGGTTCGAGGCCCAGCTGCCCGGTAACCCATCCGGCGGCCGTGCCGAAGATCAGCGAGGCGGCGGAGCTGACTACCAGGGCCAGCCCCATCAGCAGCAGCGTGCCGACGTCCTTGAGTATCTGCAGGATCGGATTCATCACCAAAGGGCCGAGCTGCATCATGCTCCGCATACCGTCGCGGATGCCGCTGATCCAGCCCAGGGACGTGAACACCGTCACCACGGCGGCGATCCCGGCGGCCCAACCCAGGCTGGTGGGGTTCAGCAGCGCATAGGGGTTAACCAGCCCCTCGCTGCCGTCGACCTGCAACAGGCCCGGCGCGGCGGCGGCCACACTCCTGATGACCTGGTCCAGCAGGGCGGGGTGGTCGCTGAGCACGAGGCCCGCCAAGGACAAGCCAGTGGCCAACAGGCCCGTGATGGAGAAAAACATCCGGAAGCCGATGCCGGCACTCAACAGCGGGCCACGCTGACGCAGGTAGTGCGAGTATGCGCGCAGGGGCAGCAGCATGTTCAGCCGGGCCAAGAGCCAGTTCATCATCGCGATCAGGGACGCGACCATGCCGCCGCCGGAGCGCCGGGTCCGGCCCCATTCGACCCTCTTGCGGATGACTTCCAGTTTCAGCCCGGCCAGATCGGTGGGGAGCGGCGGCTTATCGGGCGCCTGCGGTGCCGTCCGGGCCTCTGTCGTGGTCAGGTTTGGTCCCAAAATCAAGCTCTTCCCGTAGCTGCCAGATGCCGTTGTCATCGTGCTCGTAAAGTCCCATGCTAGCCACAGGAAACGTGGCCCTGTAATCCTTCAGGACCGTTTCGGCCTCGTCGAGGCTTTCCGGGGCAACATCGTGGGCCACGGTGACGTGCGGGTGGTAGCCGAACGGCAATTCCCGCTCCAGGGGGCCGGACTGCAGCTGGCGGTGCAGGTTCACGCAGTCCCCGAAGCCGTCCTCTACGTTCAGGAAGACCACCGGGGACACCGGCCGGAAAGACCCGGTCCCTGCGATGGTCACAGTGAAGGGCTCCTGCCGCCGTGCCACGTCCCGGACATGGCGCTGGGTCGCGGCCCAGTCCTTCGTCATGGTGGTGGTGACCAGCGTGATGTGGGCCGGGACGACGGCGGCCATGGGATCCCCGAAGGATGCCCGCCAGCGCTGGAGCTCCTCAGCGATGTCCGCCGGGAACCTCAGGATCACACCGATGCTGATGCCTTCGCTGCGCTGTCCGTTCGACGTGGCGGCTTTCGCGGTGACTTTGCTGACGGAGGACATTGACCTAGCGGACTCCCTGGGCGCCGGCATAGGGCAGGAAACCCACCTTGGCGTAGACGTCGCGCAGGGTCACCGAGGCAATCTCCCGGGCCTTGTCCGCGCCGAGGCCCAGCAGCCGGTCCAGCTCCGCGGGATCGTCCAGCAGCTCCTTGGCCCGGTTCCGGATCGGGGTCAGGTGCTCCGTGACCACCTCGGCGAGGTCCGCCTTCAGGTGGCCGTACATCTTTCCCTCATAGGCGGTGACGAGGGCGTCGACGCTTTGCCCGGTGATCGAGGAGTAGATGGTCAGCAGGTTGGACACCCCCGGCTTCGCCTCCCGGTCGAACCGGATCTCGGTCTCCGTGTCCGTCACGGCGGACTTGATCCGCTTGGCCGTGACCTTGGGCTCGTCCAGCAGGTTGATCAGCCCTGCCGGCGACTCCGCAGACTTGGACATCTTGGCGGTGGGGTGCTGCAGATCGTAGATCTTCGCGGATTCCTTCTGGATGAAGGGCTGCGGCACTGTGAACGTGTCGCCGAAGCGGGAGTTGAACCGCTGGGCCAGGTCACGGCTGAGTTCCACGTGCTGGCGCTGGTCCTCGCCGACGGGGACACCGTGCGGCTGGTACAGCAGGATGTCCGCTGCCTGCAGGATGGGGTAGGTGAACAGCCCGACGCTGGCGTGGTCGGAACCCTGTTTGTGCGCCTTGTCCTTGAACTGGGTCATCCGGGACGCCTCGCCGAAGCCGGTGATGCAGTTCAGGACCCACGCCAGCTGGGCGTGCTCGGGCACCTGGGACTGGACGAAGAGCGTGCACTTGTCGACGTCGACGCCGCCGGCAATGTACTGCGCGGCCGTGACCCGGGTGCGGTGCGCCAGCTCGGCAGGATCCTGCGGAACGGTGATCGCGTGCAGGTCCGGGATGAAGAAGACGGCGTCGTACTCGTCCTGCATCCGGACCCAGTTCACGAGGGCGCCGAGGTAGTTGCCAAGGTGCAGGGAGTCGGCGGAGGGCTGCATGCCGGAGAGGATGCGGTGCCCGGCCGCGGTGGCCGCAGAGGCGTCCTTCGCGGTGGCAGTCTGAGCGTCGGGGGCGACGCCGGCCTGGGCCACAGTGGTCGCAGTTGAAGTGGTGGTCATTCGTGGAAGCCTTAAGACTAGAGCCGGTAGTCCACTACCAGCGGGGCGTGGTCGGAGAAGCGTGTGTCCCAGGACGCTGCCCGGTCAACAACGGCTGACACTGCGGCAGCAGCGAGAGCGGGCGTGGCCATGTGGTAATCGATGCGCCAGCCGGTGTCGTTGTCGAAGGCCTGGCCCCGTTGCGACCACCAAGTGTAGGGGCCGTCGACGTTACCCGCCAGGCCCCTGTGAACATCCTTCCAGCCGATTTCCTCGCCGAAGAAACGGTCAAAATAGGCCCGCTCTTCCGGCAGGAAACCGGCACGTTTGACGTTGCCCTTCCAGTTCCTGATGTCCAGCTCCGTGTGGCCGACGTTGAGGTCGCCCACCACCAGCGCGTGGTCACTGTGCTTGGCGAGTTCGGGCAGCCGCTGGACCATGACGTCGAGGAAACGGAATTTGTCGTCCTGCTTGGGAGTGCCGGCCTCGCCCGAGTGCACGTAGGCGCTCACGACGCTCAGCTGTGAGGCCTGCCCGTCCGCGTCCCGCACGATGTAGTCCGCCTCGACCCAGCGTCCGGCCGTGGCGAAGAAGTCATCGCCGATCCCCACCCGGGTGGCCAGGGGCTCCTCCCGGGAGGCAATGGCAACGCCGGCCCGGCCCTTGGCCTCGGCCTCGGCATGGAGAATGTACCAGCCCTCGCCGAGCAGTTCCTCGACGATCGCGTCCGGCGCGCGGACCTCCTGGAGGCACAGGATGTCCACCTCGCGCGGCTCAAGCCACTCCGCCATGCCCTTCTTGTAGGCGGCACGGAGGCCGTTGACGTTGACTGACGCGATGCGAAGGTGGTCCTTCTTCAATGCCGAGCTCACCCGATCCACTCTAGTCGATGATGGTTCCGCTGACGGGAGCGTCATCGCCGCCCGGGGATTTGATCATGTCCCGCGCGTTGGTGGCGGTGATCTCGATGGTCTCCAGGGCGCGGCTGATCGTGTCGCGGTCCGCCGCCTCCCCCTTCGCCCGCTCCTGCTCGACCACCCGGACCTGGACCTGGACAATCTTGAAGGAGTGGTCCAGCTTCATGTCGCGGACGCTGTCCGCTGCGCGGCTTTCGCTCACCACGCGGGTTCCGCCGTGGTCCGCGCTGCCCGCAGCCGGCGGCCGGCCCGCTGCGGCGTTGAACGCGTTCTGGGCCTCGGTCAGCCTGGCTCCGGCCTTCTTGGCGGCCTTCTGGATGCTGAACACGACGAAGGAGGCCAGCGCCAGCCAGAAGCCGGCGATGATCGCCACGATCCAGCCCACGACGTCGTTCTGGTTGGCCGCGAAGATCACGGCCACCACGAACGCGATGATGAAGACCAGCAGCCCCGGCCCGCTGATGCGGAACATGGAAAACCGGCCGCGGGCCGTGGTGTCGTTGGACGTGGACGAGGAGCTACCCAGAGATTGCATGAGCCCATTATCGCAAACGGGGCCGGCCGCCCGTTCCGCTTCCACCCCGGGCGAACGCCGCCCCCGCGCCCGGCCTGGGTCAGGACCAGCGTTTAGGTCAGGACCGGCGTTTAGGTCAGGACCAGCGTTTAGGTCAGGACGGAGGTTTAGGTCAGGACAAGGCAGAACGGGTGGCCGCTGGGGTCCGTGTAGACCCGGAAGGTTTCCGTACCGGCGTCGAGGCTGGTGGCGCCGAGCCGGAGCACCTCGGCTTCGGCGGCGTCGAGGTCCCCGACGAGCACGTCCACGTGCATCTGCTGCGGGTGCTCGGCGTCGGGCCACTGCGGGCGGACCAGCCGTTCCACCCGCTGGAAGGCGACGGCGGGACGGTCGGCGGCGTCGCCGATCGAAATCCATTCCTCGTCCTCCTGCACCCGGATCATCCCCAGCAGCTCCTGGTAGAAGCGGGCGAGCTTGTCCGGGTCCTCGCAGTCGATGACGAGGGCCTGCCATTTTCCGATCATGGGGTCTCCTTTTTTTGGAAGGACGGCTACTTGAGGAACAGTTTGCGCAGCCGGCTCGTGGTGAGCAGGACGCCGAGGGCAATCATGACGAGGTAGTAGCCGATGTGCACGGCGGTGGCCGGGGTGAACACCCCCACGCTGATCTGGCGCAGCAGTTCCACGCCGTGCCACAGCGGCATGGCCTGGATCAGCCACTGGATGGACTGCGGGTAGACGCTGAGCGGGTAGAACGTGGCACTGAAGAGGAACATGGGCAGCATGACGAAGTTGATCCAGTCCATTTGCTGGAACGTCTTCATGTAGCTCGTGATCCCCATGCCGAAGCTCGCGAAGCCGAAGGCGATCAGCACCGAGGCCGGGATCATCAGGATGGCCCACGGCGTGGTGATGAGGCCCATCAGGCCCATGACGGCCGTGAAGCCGGTCGCGTACATGGCCCCGCGCAGCAGGGCGAGGAAGATTTCGCCCATGGCGACATCCAGCGGCCCCAGCGAGGTGTAGAGCATGCCCTGGTACAGCTTGGCGAAGTTCATCTTGAAGAAGACGTTCCACGTGGAGTCGTAGACGGCGCCGTTCATGGCGGACACGGCCAGCAGCGCCGGCGCGATGTACGCGGCGTAGCTGATTTCCTGCCCGCCCGGGCCCTGGACCGACCCGACAATGGCGCCCAGGCCCACGCCCATGGAGATCAGGTACAACACGGGTTCGAAGAACCCGGAGACCATGACCATCCAGTTGCTGCTCTTGGTGGCCATGAGCCCGCGGGCGACGACGGCGCGGACGTTGCGGGAGTAGATGGGCCCGTAGCGGCGGCGGCGCGCGGCTTCGGTGACGCTGTGGTCCCCTGTGTTGAAACTTCCGGTCAGGACGCTCATGAGGCCATCCTTTTGGCGAACTGGCGTTTGGTCAGGATCCAGCCGGCAGCCGCCAGGCCCAGCAGGAAGAGGACGTGGACGACGGTGAGCCACGGCTCTTCCTCGTACCCGTAGCTGACCACGCGGCCAAGCTCGGTTCCGTGCCAGATCGGTGAGATCCAGCCGATCCAGCGGACTGCGAGCGGGAGCGTGTCCAGCGGGAAGAACGTGCCGGAGAACAGGAACAACGGCATGACGATGAACCGCATGACCATGGCGAACTGGCCCTTGTCGTGCTGGATGGTGGCCGCGTAGGCCATGAGCGGCAGGCCGAAGGACAGGCCGGCGAGGGTGGCGATGAGGATCGACACCCAGCCCCAGGCGCCGGGCGAGGCGCCGAAGAGCGCGACGACGGCGAAGTAGATGGCCGACTGCAGCAGGAAGCGCACCGTCACGGCGATGATCTGGCCGCCGGCGATCTGCTCGGGAGTCAGCGGCGAGGCGTGCGGGCCGTAGTAGACGCGCCGCCACTTGAAGCCGTCCATCACGGGGAAGGTGAACTCGTTGGCGGCCGTCATGACGGCCGCCGAGATCAGCAGGGCCGGCGCGATGAACGTCAGGTAGCTGACCCCGCCGAAGACGCCGGCGCCGTTGGCCTCGACCAGGGTGGCCAGGCCAACGCCCATCGCGAACAGGTAGGCCACCGGCTGTCCCACCCCGTACATCACGATGGTCCAGCCGTAGCCCTTCATGACCCGCAGGACCTGTTCGGCGTAGTAGAACGCGCCCCAGCGGCGGGCACGGGCGGCCGAGACTTCCGGCGAGTGCGCGCGCAGGGCCGTCCCCGCCGCGGCGCCCGCCGTCGTTCCCGCTGCCTGAATTGGCTTAGTCAGCTGCTCTTTCTTAGTCAACGAGGCTCCTGCCGGTCAGGCGCAGGAAGACGTCTTCGAGTGAGGAGCGGCGGACCAGTGAGGTGACCGGACGCAGGCCGCGGGCGGTGACCTGCTCCAGGGCGGCCTCGCCGTCGTGGGCGTAGATGAGCACCCGGTCCGGCAGGGTTTCCACGCGTTCGCCGATGCCGCCGAGCTCCGCGCCGACGCTCGCGTTGCGTTCCGAGCCGAAACGCAGTTCCAGGACCTCGCGGGTGGAGTATTCGCGGATCAGGCTGGCCGGCGATCCCTCGGCCATGATCCTGCCCTTGTCCACCACAATCAGCCGGTCGCACAGCTGCTCGGCCTCGTCCATGTAGTGCGTGGTGAGGATCAGGGTGACGCCCTGTTCCTTGAGCCGGAACAGCCGGTCCCAGAGGATGTGCCGGGCCTGCGGGTCAAGGCCGGTCGTCGGCTCGTCCAGCAGCAGGATCCGGGGCTCGTTGATGAGCGAGCGGGCGATTGTCAGGCGCCGCTTCATGCCGCCGGAGAGGGCATCGACCTTGGAGTTGGCCTTATCGGTGAGCTGGGCGAATTCCAGCAGCTCGTCGGCCTTGGGCTTGAGGTAGCTCATGGGCAGGCCGAAATAGCGGCCGTAGACCAGCAGGTTGTCCCGGACTTTCAGTTCCTCATCCAGGTTGTCCTGCTGCGGCACGACGCCCAGGTGGGCGCGGACCTCCGGCCCGTGCTGTTCGGGGTCCAGGCCCATGATATTCAGGCTGCCGGAGGTGCGTTGCGAGACCCCGCCGATCATCTTCATCGTGGTGGACTTGCCGGCGCCGTTGGGGCCCAGCAGGCCGAACGCTTCCCCGGCGGGAACGCGGAAGGAGATGCCGTCGACGGCGGTGACGTCGCCGTAACGCTTGGTCAGGTTCTCGGCGGTGATGACGTATGGGAGAGCGGCGTCGGAGGGGCTGCTCGCGCGTGATTCTTTAGAGGCAAGTTCGGACACCCGCACTACGGTAGTGGATCCCCGCAAACTATGAAAGAGTCTTTTCGTAAAAACTCCTGACGTATCCGTTCCGTTATGCCGGCAGGCGGTAGAACGTGCGGAATCCTGCGGTGGTTGGGCCCGCCGAAAGCCGGCCCAACCACCGCGGGAGCCTTAGGCGGGCCCCGGGCGGCGTTCCTCTGCTCAGCGGTTTTTCTCTGCCCATTGGCGTTCCGCGGTTTCCACCACGTTGGCGAGCAGCATGGCGCGGGTCATGGGCCCCACTCCCCCGGGGTTCGGCGAGAGCCAGGCGGCGACGTCGGCCGCAGCGGGGTCCACGTCGCCGGTGACCACTGCCTTGCCGCTGCCGTCATCGACCCGGCTGACACCGACGTCGAGCACGATCGCCCCGGGCTTGAGGTCCGCGGCCTTGATCATGTGAGGCTGCCCGGCGGCGGCAATCACGACGTCGGCCTGCCGCAGTTCTGCCGGCAGGTCCACCGTTCCGGTGTGGGCCAGGATGACCGTGGCATTGACGTCCTTGCGGGTCAGCAGCAGACCCACGGGACGGCCGATGGTGACGCCGCGGCCCACCACGAGGACGCGTTTGCCGTTCAGGTCGATCCCGTGCCGGGTCAGCAGCTCCACGCAGCCCTTGGGCGTGCACGGCAGCGGGGATTTCATGGGTCCGCTGACGTTGGCCACGAGCCGGCCCAGGTTCATCGGGTGCAGGCCGTCGGCGTCCTTCTCGGGATCCATGGCCTCCAGGATGACGTCCTGGTCGATGTGTTTGGGCAGGGGCAGCTGGACGATGTAGCCGGTGCATTCCGGGTTCTCGTTGAGCTCGCGGACCACGGCCAGGAGTTCGTCCTGGCTGGTCTCTTCCGGCAGGTCGCGGCGGATGGAGGTAATGCCCACCTCGGCGCAGTCCTTGTGCTTGCCGCCGACGTACCAGGTGCTGCCGGGATCGGAGCCCACCAGGATGGTGCCCAGCCCGGGCGTGATGCCCTGGGCCTTGAGCACGGCCACGCGCTCGGTCAGCTCGGCCTTGATGGCGGCGGCGGTGGCCTTGCCGTCAAGGATCCGTGCAGTTTCAGCCGTTTTTGCGGTGTGCGAAGAAGTCATGGCCTACCACTGCTCGTGCTGCGGGTACAGCGGGAAATCGGCGGCGAGCTTGTCCACGCGGGCCTGCAGGGGTTCGATCTCCGTGGCAGCTCCGGACTTCAGCGCCGTGGCGATGATGTCCGCCACCTCGGTGAATTCCTCGGCGCCGAAGCCGCGGGTGGCCAGGGCCGGTGTGCCGATGCGCAGGCCGGAGGTGACCATCGGCGGGCGGGGGTCGAACGGCACCGCGTTGCGGTTGACGGTGATGCCGATCGAGTGCAGGAGGTCCTCGGCCTGCTGGCCGTCCAGCTGGGAGTTGCGCAGATCCACCAGGACCAGGTGCACGTCGGTGCCGCCGGTCAGGACCGAGACGCCCGCGCCGGCGACGTCGGCCTGGCCGAGGCGCTCGGCGATGATCTTGGCGCCTTCGAGCACGCGTTCCTGGCGCTCCTTGAATTCCTCGGTGCCGGCGATCTTGAAGGCCACGGCCTTCGCCGCGATCACGTGCATGAGCGGGCCGCCCTGCTGGCCGGGGAACACGGCGGAGTTAAGCTTCTTGGCCCACTCCTGCTTCGCCAGGATCACGCCGGAGCGCGGACCGGACAGCGTCTTGTGCACGGTGGAGGTCACGACGTCGGAGTACGGCACCGGGCTCGGGTGCAGTCCGGCGGCGACGAGGCCGGCAAAGTGCGCCATGTCGGTCCAGAGCAGGGCGCCGACCTCGTCGGCGATCGAACGGAAGGCCGCGAAATCGAGGTGCCGCGGGTAGGCGGACCAGCCGGCGATGATCACCTGGGGCTTTTCGGCGATGGCCTGCTCGCGCAGCTTGTCCATGTCGATCCGGAAGTCATCTTCCTCGACCTGGTAGGCGGCGACGTTGTAGAGCTTTCCGGAGAAGTTCAGCTTCATGCCGTGGGTGAGGTGCCCGCCGTGGGCCAGGGACAGGCCCAGGATCTTGTCGCCCGGGGTGATCATGGCGGCGAGCGCGGCGGCGTTGGCCTGCGCGCCGGAGTGCGGCTGCACGTTGGCATATTCGGCGCCGAACAGTTCCTTGACGCGGTCGATCGCGAGCTGCTCGGCGACGTCGACGTATTCACATCCGCCGTAGTAGCGGCGTCCCGGGTAGCCCTCGGCGTACTTGTTGGTCAGGACGGAGCCCTGGGCTTCCATCACGGCGCGCGGGGCGAAGTTCTCGGAAGCGATCATTTCCAGGGTGCCGCGCTGGCGGCCAAGCTCCTGGGCAAGGACGGCGGCGATTTCAGGGTCGAGTTCGGCCAGCGGCTGGTTGCTCACGGCGGCTGAGGTGGCGGTGGTAGTAGTCACGAGGAACTCCTGGTTGGCAACGGGTACGGCTATTGGTCAGGCTACCGGCTGGCCCGTTGCGCCGCCCCTTGATTACGGGCCCCTTGACAGCGGGCCGCGACAGCGGCGGCCGGCACCCCGCGCGGGCACCAGCAACGGTGCGGCAGCGGTGATGCTGCCGACCGGTAAGACATGACCCTCGGCCCAGGCGTACGATCCGTGGTCTTCGTGAGTGCCGCTCCCTGATGGTTAGCCATCCAACGCCAGTTGCGACGGGTTAACACTACCAAAACCCTTTCAAAACTGCCCTTGAAGCGCAGGTAGGCTGTTCCTCGTGACTGATGAGAACCTGACTGCCTCCTACATCCTGACTCTCTCCTGCCCTGACCGGCCGGGCATCGTGCACGCCGTCGCCGGGGCCCTCCTGGTGGCGGGCTGCAATATTACAGATTCCCAGCAATACGGCAGCCAGGGTACGGGCACCTTTTTCATGCGGGTCGAGGCGACGACGGCGGCGTCCCAGGCGGAGCTGCAGGCGGCGCTGGAACCCGTGGCGCAGGCCTTCGGGATGCAGTGGAGCCTCAACCCCGCCGGCCGGAAGGTCCGCACCCTGCTGATGGCCAGCACGTCCGCCCACTGCCTGAACGACCTGCTGTTCCTGCAGCGCTCCGGAACCCTGCCGATCGACATTCCGGCCATCGTGTCCAACCACCGCGACCTCGAGGGTTTGGCGGAGTTCTACGGCATCCCGTTCCACCACATCCCGGTCACCCCGGACACCAAGGTCCAGGCGGAGGACGCCCTCCGGGTCCTGATGAAGGAACACGACATCGAGCTCACCGTCCTGGCCCGGTACATGCAGATCATCTCGGACGAGCTCTGCACCGAGCTGACGGGCAAGGCCATCAACATCCACCACTCGTTCCTGCCCTCCTTCAAGGGTGCCAAGCCCTACCACCAGGCGCATGCCCGCGGCGTGAAGCTCATCGGCGCCACGGCGCACTACGTCACGGCGGCCCTGGATGAGGGGCCCATCATCGAGCAGGAAGTCATCCGCGTGGACCACCGGCGCACCGCGGAGCAGTTCGTCCAGATGGGCCGCGACGTGGAGGGCCGGACCCTCGCCCAGGCCGTGCAGTGGCATGCCGAGCACCGCGTCCTGCTCGACGGCAACCGGACGGTTGTCTTTAACTAGAAGCGGTCATTAACTGGAGCTATGGAATCCTCCCGCAGGGACCGGCTCGAATCGTTTGTGGCGCTGTTGAAGAACGAGGGCCGGCACGGCGTGCTGGGCCTGGATTGCGGCCCGGGCGCCGACGGGCTGCACTTTGTGCAGTCCGGCATCCATTTCACCGGTGTCGACCAGTCCGAGGAGAACATCCACATCGCCCGATCCCACGGGCTGGAAGCCTCCGTGGCCGGACCGGTCTCCCTGCCGTTCGCCGATGCCGCGTTTGCCTCAGTGTGGGCGGTGGACGCCCTGGCGGGCCTGCCCGCGGAACAGTGGGACGACGTCGTCCGCGAACTCGGGCGGGTGGCGGAACCGGGCGCGCCGATCGCCGTCGTACTCCCCGCACCCGAACCGCGCAGCTCAGGCGACCCGCGCACCTCGGCCGACCCGCGCGGCGAGGGCTTCACGGTGCTCCGGTCCCCCGCCTGACCCTCCTTTCCCCGTTGAGCGTGTCCTAGGCTGGAGGTATGGCTCCCCTCTACGCATTCGCCGGTACCACTCCGGCCGTCCATGACTCCGCCTTCGTCGCGCCCACGGCGTCCGTGATCGGCAACGCCACCCTGGCCGAGAACTCGAGCGCCTTCTACGGTGTCAGCGTCCGCGCCGATACCGCCGCCATCAGCGTGGGCGCCGGCAGCAACCTGCAGGACAACGTGGTGCTGCACGCGGACCCCGGCTTCCCCTGCACCGTCGGTGCGCGGGTCAGCGTCGGCCACAGCGCCGTGGTCCACGGCTGCACCGTTGAGGACGACTGCCTGATCGGCATGAGCGCCACCATCCTCAACGGGGCCGTGATCGGCGCCGGGTCCCTCATCGCCGCCGGTGCCGTGGTGCTCGAGGGCACCGTCATCCCGCCCCGCTCGCTGGTGGCCGGAGTTCCGGCCAAGGTCCGGCGCGAGCTCAGCGACGAGGAGTTCGCCGGTGTCCAGCACAACGCCGCCCACTATCAGGAACTGGCACGCGCGCACCGCGAACTTCACAGCGCCTGAGGAGCAGTGCGCCGGGGCCGGCGCCGCTCAGTCCAGGGCGATCGGCCCGAGCTCGGAGAGCAGCTCGCCCGGTCCGGGATTCCCGGCCGGGGTGGAGCCACCGAGGTGGTTGACCACGCCCCAGACGGCGTTGAGCCCGGTGGTGACGGCTCCCTCAGCCCAGCCCGCGGTGAAGGAGACGTCGTCGCCGGCGAGGAAGATCCCGCGCTGTTCGGCCGGCAGCCCGTCCTGTTTGAAGTGCGTGAAGAGCCGCTGCTGGTAGCGGTAGTGTCCCGGCAGGTTGGCCTTGAAGGCGCCCATGAAGTTCGGGTCGGCCTCCCAGGAGACCGTGATCGGCTGGCCCACGATGTGGCTGGCGATATCCACCCCGGGGTAGATCTGCTGCAGCGAGTGCAACATGAGCTCCGCCCGTTCCTCCGCGGTGAGCGAGAGCCACTTCAGCGCGTCGTCGTTCCAGGTGTAGGACAGCAGGATCACGGCCGGCTGGTCCGGGCCGTTGTCCAGCAGGTAGGTGGCACGGTTCAACCGGTCGGTCAGCGTCATGGACAGGACCTCGCGGCCGGTGGCCGGGTCGATGTCCTTCCAGAACGGCCGGTCCACCATGACGAAGGTCTTGGAGGACTGCATGTAGTGGGAGCGCTCGATCGCCGTCCACAGTTCGGCAGGGAACAGGGCCTCGTCCGTGTGGATCCTGGTCGAGAGCAGCCATGACTGGCAGGTGGTCACCACCGCCGGGTAGGCGGATTCGCGACCCCAGCGTTCCCGGATCCGGAAGTCGCCGCCGCCGTCGCGGGCGATGCGGTCCACGGCGCCGCGCGGCGCGCCTGCGTGCAGCGAGGCCAGCGAGGTGCCGTCCGGCCAGTGGGCCATACCCGACGGCGCGTGCTCCCACAGTGCCTCGGGGAGCCGCTGCGCGCCGCCGTCGATGAGCCGGTGCCGGTCATCGGCGTCGGTGTAGACCACGCGAAGGATTTCGAGGATCGAGTTGGGGAAGTCGGTGTCCCAGCCACCGGTGCCGAATCCCACCTGCCCGAAGGCCTCGCGGTGGGCGAATCCGGCTTCCTTGAAGGAGTCGCTGCCGGCGATGAAGCCGTAGAACGTCTGCTCGTCCAGCTGCGGGAGCAGCGCGTTCCAGAGGTCCTTGATCCGGGCTGTGTCCCGGGCGCGGATGGCGTCCTGCATCTCGGCGAACGCGGCGCCGTCGTTCACGGCAGCCTTCCACGCGTCCGCCACCTCACGGAAGAACGGCGGCAGGTCCGCGGCGGTCTCGGCATAGTATTTCTGGCCCGCGAGCTCGATCACCGTGCTGGAGGTCGCCGGCGCCAGCGGATTGGGGAAGGCCCGGGTCTGCAGCCCGAGCAGGTCCACGTAGTGGTAGAAGGCCTTGCCGGATTCCGGGAACCGCATTCCGCCGAGGTCCGCCACGATCCCCGGCGCGGACGGGAAACTGGCGGTCCGCAGCCGGCCGCCGATCCTGTCGGCCTCGTAGACAACCGGCCGCAGGCCCAGCTTCATGAGCTCATACGCGGTCACCAGTCCGGACAGTCCGGCACCGACGACGGCGACCTCGGTCCCGTACAGCTCGGGCGGCACCGATCCCAGGCCCTCCGGGTGGGCGAGGTAGTGGTCGTAGCTGAACGGGAAGTCCGGATTCAGCATGGTGATGGGCGCCGCGCCCGCTTCAGCAGCGGACCGGGGAGCCGGAAGTTCGGTGGCGATGGTCATGAGATCTCTGCCTTCATTTCCTGGTGTGTGGTGGTGTTGTCAGGGTGGCGGCTTGATAGGTCAAGGTAGTCCTCGTGGCTCAGCGCAGCCACCCTGGAGTTCTTCCGGCCGTAGCCGAAGTAGGCGGCACAGCCAACGAGCATCCAGGCCCCGAACACCGCCCAGGTCTCGGCGCCGAGGTTGGCCATGAGGTAAGCGCACATGAGGGCGCCGAGAACCGGTGTCAGCGGAAAGAGCGGGACGCGGAAGCTGCGCGTGAGTTCGGGCCGGGTCCGCCGCAGGTAGATGACTGCCACGTTGACCAGGGCGAAGGCGAACAGGGTACCGATGCTGGTCGCGTCCGCGAGGGCACCGAGCGGCACCAGGCCGGCGGTCAGTGCGACGGCGGTGCCCACGATCAGGGTTCCGGCAGCCGGCGTGCCGGTCCGGGCCGAGATCCGGCCGAAGACCTTGGGCACCAGGCCGTCGCGCGACATCGAAAGCAGGATCCGGGTCTGCCCGTACAGCACGGTCAGCACGATGCTGGCGATGGCGAGCACGGCGCCGACGGCGAACACCACGCCAACCCACGGCTGGCCGGTGATTTCCTCAAGGATCTTCACGAGGGCCGCCTCGGTGCCGTCGAACCAGCCCCAGGGGCGCGCGCCGATGGCGGCGACGGCCACAAGCACATAGATGCTGGTGACGATCAGCATGGAGAGCAGGATGGCCCGCGGGAGGTCGCGCTTGGGATTCCGGGCCTCCTCGCCGGCCGTGGAGGCGGCATCGAAGCCGATGTAGGAGAAGAAGACCCGGGAGGCTGCGGCGGAGACGCCGGCGGCGCCCATCGGCATGAGGGGTTCGAAGTGTCCGCCGTTGAAGGCGGTGAAGGCCACGGCGCAGAAGAACAGCAGGATGCCGACCTTGACCAGGACGATCGCCGTGTTGATCCAGGCGCTCTCCTTGGCGCCGCGGACCAACAGCACGGTGGCCAGGGCGACAATCACGATTGCGGGCACGTTCAGCACGCCGCCGGCTCCCGGCGGTTGCGAGATGGCGTCCGGGAGTTCCAGGCCGAAGACCGCCAGGGCCTCGTTGACATACTGGCCCGCACCGACCGCGACGGCGGCCACGGAGACGGCGTATTCGAGCACCAGGCACCAGCCGCAGATCCAGGCCATGCCCTCGCCCATGGTGGCATAGGTGTAGGAGTAGCTGGAACCGGCGGCAGGGACCAGGCCGGCCATCTCCGCGTAGGACACGGCGGAGAGCAGGGCGGCGAAGCCGGCGATGGCGAAGGAGATCCAGATGGCCGGGCCGGCGAGCGGCACCGACTGGCCCAGGATGACCAGGATGCCGGTGCCCAGGGTGGCGCCGACGCTGATCATGGTCAGCTGCAGGACACCGAAGCTGCGGACCAGCCGCGTGCCGCCGTGTCCGGTCTCGGCCTCGCGGACCAGCTGTCCGATCGGCTTGCGGCGCAGGAGCTGGGCGGTGAGCCCGGGACGGCCGGCTTCCGCCGGCGGGCGGTCGCCGATCAGAGTTGGCACAGTCATCATTGACGTCCTTATCTTCAGTAGTGGTCGGTTTCCCGAACCAACCCTAGGCGTGTGAGCCACCTCTCAAGGTTGTGCAAAACGACCTGTAGTCTTCACTCATGAGACTTAATGCACTTGGACTCCGCAGGCCGGGCGGCCGGCACGGGGGCCGCGGCCGTGGCTGCTGAGGACCCGGAGCGGCTCGGCTTCGTCACTCTGGCGCAGTTCCTGGGCCAGTTGCCGGCACTGGCCGTCGTGCACGACGGCGGCAACGGCCAGGAGCGCCTGCGCTGGGTGGAGCCCAGCGAACTGGAAGATCCCACCCCCTACCTGCTCGACGGCGAGTTCCTGCTCACGGCCGGCCTGCCGTTCGTGGGCGGGGGCGGCAGCGAGGAGGCGGTGGACGCTTACGTGCGGCGCCTGGTCCAGGCCCGCGTCGGCGCCCTGGGCTTTGGCCTGGAACCGTACTTCAACGCCGTGCCCGATGCCGTGGTGCGGGCCTGCCGGCAGCACAACCTGACGCTGGTCGCCATCCCGGAGAGCCTCCCGTTCGCCGCGCTGGGACTGGAATTCTCCCGGCTCCTGGAGTCGGACAACGCCAAGACCTTCCGCCAGTTGGCCGACACCAGCCGGCAGCTCATGCGCGCGGTCTTGTCCGCGCGCCCCGAGCACGAACTCCTCGCGGCCCTGGTCCAGCGCGTCCCGGTTTGGGCCGTGCTGGTCGGCGCCGACGGGCGGGTGCGCGCCCGCGGTTCGGGCCCCTCCCCCGGTCCGCGGGCCGCCGGCGCCGCTGCCGGCACCGTGCCGGGAGTTGACTCCGCCGACCTGCAGCCGCTGCTGGCCAGGCTGCTCGCCGGCAGCGGTCCGCGGGTCGAGATGGATTCGTTCGACGCCGCGGGCTCGTCCCTCGTCTTCGGGTATCCGCTGCGCAGCACCCGGGACGCCAACCTCGGCGCGCTCATCCTCGGCACGGACGCCCCGCTGACCCCGGCCCAGAACAGCGTTGTCTCCACCGCGGTCGGGCTGCTGGAACTGCTGGTCCGCCAGCGCATCAGCGGCTCCCTGGCCCCGAGCCAGCTGGCCACGGCGCTGCTGCTGCACCCGGAGAGCGTGGCCTCAGGATCCGCACGGCATGTCAACGGGTTCAAGGACCTGCTGGCCCAAAGCATCTCCTCCACCCGGTCCGGCCAGCTGCGGGTCGTGCAGGGTCTCCGGATTGACGCCGCCCCGGACAGCTCCCGGACCCCGGGCGGACCGGGGGAGGCTCCGGTGCGGGCGCTGCTGGAGTGGCGGCGGCTGTTCGACACAAAGCTCGTGGAGCTCACCGAGTACGGCTTTGCCGCCATTACCCGGTTAAAGGTCGACGACGCCCTGCTCGCCGAAGTGGAGCGGCTCGGCTGGCGCCTGGTGATCGGCAGCGGCACCGATTTCGCGAACCTGCCGGAGGCTTACCGGCAGGCCGCTTCACTGCGCAACCGCGTTCTCACGAGCCGCCGGAGCGTCCGGGCGGATGACGTGACGTGGTCGGTGGCCGGCCTGTTGGGACCCGCTGCCGGCACCCTGCTGGCGGGCCATCTGCTGGCGCCCCTGCTCGCCCTCGAGCCGGAGCGCCGCGACAGCCTGCTCGGCATCCTGCGGGCCTGGCTGGGCGAAAACGGAAGCTGGGACGCCACGGCAAAGGCCACGGGACTGCATAGAAACAGCGTCCGCCGGCAGATCGGCATCATCGCTGAGTTGCTGGGCCTTGACCTCAACCAGGCCCAGGCGCGCGCGGAACTCTGGATCGCCCTGCAGTACCAGGCCGAGCCTGAGCCGCCCGCCCCGGCCACCGCAGGTCAGGCGTCCGGCGCACCGGCCAGCGCAGGTCAGGCGTCGGCTGCCGGTCAGAATCCCCAGGAGCGGTAGACCTCCGGGCGGCGGTCGCGCAGGTAGTCCACGGCGTCCTCGATGCCGTCTGCCGCGGCGTGGCCGGTCTCACCCAGCTCGGCAAACAACAGTTCCGGCCCGGCCCCGGCCGCGGCCAGGACCGAGCCGTCCGGGCCTGCGACCATGCTGCCGCCGCGGAAGTCGCTGTCATCCTCCGAACCGGTGTGATTGGCGTAGGCGACCGTCAGCTGGTTCTCCAGGGCGCGGGCCCGGATCAGCACCTGCGGCACGACGTCGAATCCGCCGGCGAGTGCCGTCGGCACCAGCAGCAGGTCCGCGCCGCGCAGGGCGGCCGCCCGCGCCGACTCGGGAAACTCGATGTCGTAGCAGATGACCAGCGCCGTTTTGAGCCCGTGGAAATCCACGACGCCGGGGGCAGCCGCGGCGGGCGTGAACGCCGCCCGCTCGTCCGGGCCGAACAGGTGCACCTTGTCGTAACTGAGCAGCTCCTCGCCCGCCTCGTCGACCAGGGTGGCGGAGATGTGCCACCCGCCGGCCGGCGTCACCGTGGGCAGGCTGTAGACCAGGGCGATGTCGTTGCGCCGCGCGATGCCGGCCAGGGCTTCCCGGAGCGCGGGCAACCTGCCGGGATCGAACGCCTCCCGCAGCCGCCGCGGCGCGTAGCCCACGGGGAAGAGTTCCGGGGTCACCAGCAGCTGCGCGCCCGCGGCGGACGCATTGCGCGCCGCGGCCTCCACCGCGGCGCAGTTCGCCTCGATGTCCAGCACGGCGGAGTTCGCCTGCATCAGGGCCAGCAGCACCATTACCACCTCACGTTTCCGGACGCCTCCGCGGGTCGCGGCGGGTTCTCCCGACCAGAGTATCCGTGGCCCGGAACGCTGGGTGTGGTGCAATTCCACCCGGCCAGCGTGCCGGCGGGGCAGAACGTCCTTGCCGCATAGACGGCGGGTGCTGAACGCCCTCTCCCCGGCATTCGACCGGCGCGGCCGTTATCGTTGCGTTAACTTCTTGACTACAAGGCGCGAATGCGTCACGCTTCATAGCATGCCCTCACCAACGCGCTCAACGAGGAGCCGAACCAAGAACCCCGGATCGCAGTCCGCCCTCCGGCATTTGAACCAGCAGCGGATCATCGAATGCCTCCTCGCAGGCCCATCCACGCAGGCGGAACTGGCCCGCCAGACCGGGCTTTCGACAGCCACGGTCTCGAACATCGTCAAAATCATGCAGGACGCCGGGCTGGCCTCGACTGAACCGATCACCAGTTCCGGGCGGCGCGCCCTGAACGTCCGGCTCAACAGCAACGGGGCCGTCGCCGTCGGAATCGACTTCGGCCGGCGCCACCTGCGCGTCGTGCTGGCCTCGCTGAGTTACCACGTGATCGCTGAAGAGTCGGTCCTGCTGCCCCTGGGCCATCACGCCGAGGAAGGCATCCAGGCCGCCGTCGGCGTGCTGGACCGGCTGCTCACGGACAGCGGTGTGGAACGCAGCGCCCTGGTGGGTGCCGGCGTCGGAATTCCCGGCCCGATCGACCGCCGCACCGGCACCGTGGCGCAAGGCGCGATCCTGCCCGAATGGGTGGGCATCAACATCCTCAAACGCCTCGAAGAAGCGCTGGAACTCCCCGTCTTCGTGGACAACGACGCCAACCTGGGCGCCCTCTCCGAGGTCACCTGGGGGCCGCACAGCGGCATCAGCAACCTGATGTTCCTCAAGATCGGCTCGGGCATCGGCGCGGGACTGATCCTCAACGGTGTCCCGTACTACGGCAACGTGGGCATCACCGGCGAAATCGGCCATGCCACCATCCACGAGCACGGACTGATCTGCCGCTGCGGGAACCGCGGCTGCCTGGAAACCATCGCCTCCACCACCACCATGATCGAGCTCCTGAGCCGCGGCGAGGACCGGCCGCTCTCGCCTGGGGACATCGTGCGCAAGGCCCTGGAGAAGGACTCCGCCACGCTCCGTGTCGTGGACGACGCCGGGCTCGCCGTCGGGCGCGCGCTGGGCAACGTGGCGAACCTGATCAACCCCGAGGTCATTGTGGTCGGCGGCCCGCTGGCGGGCCTTGGCCAGCTGCTGCTGGACCCGATCCGGCGCGGCCTGATCCGCCACGCGGTGCCGGTCATTGGCGAGACAACCACCCTCACGATGTCGTCCCTGGGCGACCGGGCCGAGGCCCTCGGGGCCACGGCTTTGGTCTTCCAGCACGCCGGAATCCGGCGAAACTAACCATTTCGTTATGTGCCTGTTGCGTTAAAGACTTGACGACAAGGGCTGTGATCCAGTTTACTTTTCCATCAGACGGCCCTGCGGTTTGCAGGGGCGGACAACGAAGTCATGCATTGGAGGCGTAAGGGCAGATGACGTCCCTCAACACGCACAGTGATCCGCTAATCCTCGAGATGCGCTCCATCACCAAGGAGTTCCCCGGCGTTAAAGCTTTGGCCGATGTGAGCCTGCGGGTGAAGGCCGGCGAGATCCACGCCATCTGCGGTGAGAACGGCGCCGGTAAATCGACCCTGATGAAGGTGCTCTCGGGCGTGTACCCCTACGGCACGTACACCGGGGACATCGTTTACCAGAACGAAGTCCAGGAGTTCAAGGACATCAGGGCCAGCGAGCACGCCGGCATCGTGATCATCCACCAGGAACTCGCGCTCATCCCCGAACTGTCGATCATGGAGAACATCTTCCTCGGCAACGAGCCCACCAAGCGCGGCGTGATCGACTGGGCCGAGGCCCGGACCCGGTCCACCGAACTGCTGGCCCGGGTGGGGCTGCGCGAGGACCCGGAGACCCCCATCAAGGAGATCGGCGTCGGCAAGCAGCAGCTGGTCGAGATCGCCAAGGCCCTGAACAAGTCGGTCAAGCTCCTGATCCTGGACGAGCCCACGGCGGCGCTGAACGAGTCCGACTCCCAGCACCTGCTGGACCTCATGCTGGGCCTCAAGGGCCGCGGAATCACCTCGATCATCATTTCGCACAAGCTCAACGAGATCGAACAGATCGCCGATGAGATCACGATCATCCGCGACGGCAAGTCAATCGAGACCCTGAACGTCAAGGCCGACGGCGTCGACGAGGACCGCATCATCAAGGGCATGGTGGGCCGGACCCTGGAATCCCGGTTCCCGGACCACGAGCCGAAGATCGGCGATGTCCTCTTCGAGGTGAAGAACTGGAACGTCGGGCACCCGCAGATCCAGGACCGCCTGGTCTGCAAGAACTCCAGCTTCTTCGTCCGCCGCGGCGAGATCGTCGGGTTCGCGGGCCTGATGGGGGCCGGACGCACCGAACTGGCCCGGTCCGTGTTCGGGCGCTCGTACGGCCGCTTCATCTCGGGCCATGTCTACAAAGACGGCAAGGAACTGCAGCTCAAGAACGTCCGCCAGGCGATCGACGCCGGGCTCGGCTACGTCACCGAGGACCGCAAGTCCCTGGGCCTGAACCTGCTGGACGACATCAAAGCCACCACGGTCTCGGCAAACCTGCGCAAGATCAGCAAGAACTTCGTGGTGGACGCCAACAAGGAATACGCCGTCGCGGAGGAATACCGGAAGTCGCTGCGGACCAAGACGCCCTCCGTGGAGGAAGGCGTCGCAAAGCTCTCCGGCGGCAACCAGCAGAAGGTTGTGCTGGCGAAATGGATGTTCACCGACCCGGACGTGCTGATCCTGGACGAGCCCACCCGCGGGATCGATGTCGGGGCCAAGTACGAGATCTACGGCATCATCCAGAAGCTCGCCAACGAGGGCAAGGCCGTGATCGTCATTTCCTCGGAGCTGCCCGAGCTGCTGGGCCTCTCGGACCGGATCTACACGATTTTCGAAGGCGCCATCACCGGCGTGCTGAACAAGGACGAAGCCAGCCAGGAAAGCCTCATGAAACTCATGACGTCCGCCCGCAAGACCGCTTGACCCTTTGGGACAAACCAGAACAATCCGAACACCCCGGACACAAGGACTGAAACAATGAACGCGCTCAAGAAGCTCTTTGGCGGCAACACCCGCCAATTCGGCATGATCTTCGCCCTGGTTGCGCTGATCGTGTTCTTCGAGATTTTCACGGAGGGCCGCACGCTCACATCGGGCAACGTCATCAACCTCTTCAACGGCAACTCCTACATCCTGATCCTCGCCATCGGTATGGTGCTGGTCATCATCGCCGGGCACATCGACCTCTCGGTCGGTTCCGTCGCGGCCTTCGTGGGTGTCTGCGTGTCACTCTTCATCCGCGACTGGGGCCTGCCCTGGTACATCGGCGTCCTGATGGGGCTGGGACTCGGCGTCCTGATCGGGGCCTGGCAGGGATTCTGGGTGGCCTACGTCGGCATTCCCGCGTTCATCGTGACGCTGTCCGGCATGCTGATCTTCCGCGGCGCCAACCAGTTCGTCGGCAAGTCGAACACCATCCCGGTCCCGGCGGATTTCCAGTACATCGGCTCCGGCTATCTGGCCGAGTTCGGCCCGAAGACCGGCTACAACAACCCCACCATGCTGATCGGCCTGCTCGCCGTAGCGTTCGTAATCTTCAGCGAGATCCGGTCCCGCCGCAACGCCAAGAAGCTCGGCGCCGAGGTCCCTGAAGCCTGGGTCATGGTCCTCAAACTGGTGCTGGTCTGCGGCGCCATCCTCTACGCGACATACCTCTTCGCCACCGGCCGTCCGGGCACGTCTTTCCCGGTTCCGGGCCTGATCCTCGCCGTCCTCATCATCGTCTACGGCTTCATCTCCTCCAAGACCGTCATCGGCCGCCATATCTACGCGGTCGGCGGCAACCGCCACGCTGCGGAGCTCTCCGGCGTCCAGTCCAAGAAGGTCAACTTCCTGGTCATGATGAACATGTCCTTCCTGGCCGGCCTCGCCGGGATGATCTTCGTCGGCCGCTCCACCGCCTCGGGACCGTTCGACGGCGTCGGCTGGGAATTGGACGCCATCGCGGCCGTCTTCATCGGCGGCGCCGCGGTCACCGGCGGCGTGGGCACCGTGATCGGCTCGATCATCGGCGGCCTGGTCATGGCCGTCCTGAACAACGGCCTGCAGCTGCTCGGCGTCGGCGCCGACCTCACCCAGATCATCAAGGGCCTCGTGCTCCTGATCGCCGTCGCCTTCGACGTCTACAACAAGACCCAGGGCAAGAAATCGATCGTCGGCATGCTGATGAAAAACTTCGGCCGCAGCAGCGAGATCAAGGCCGACGAGACCACCCAGACCAAAGAGGTCATCTCGAGGGGCATCTGACCCCCTCCCCCGGTTCCCCAACCCCACAGTTCTCCGCACACCACCAAAAGAAAGTGAACCAAGCAATGCGAATGATTGGTAAAGCAGGAAAGGCAGCAGCAATCGCTGCTATTGCGGCACTGGCGCTGACAGCCTGCGGCCGTTCCGACACCGGAACCACCAGCGGTTCCTCCACTGGAGGCGAAGCATTCCCGAAGGGATCCGCGATCGGCGTCGCTCTCCCCCAGAAGACCTCCGAAAACTGGGTCCTGGCCGAGCAGCTGTTCAACGACGGCCTCACCAAGGCCGGCTACAAGCCGGACGTGCAGTTCGCCAACGGCGGCGTCTCGGAGCAGCAGAACCAGATCAGCGCCATGATCACCAAGGGCGACAAGCTCATCATCGTCGGCGCCATCGACGGTGCACAGCTGGGCACCCAGCTCCAGCAGGCCAAGGACGCCGGCGCAACGATCATCGCGTACGACCGTCTGCTGCTGAACACCCCGAACGTGGACTACTACGTGGCCTACGACAACTTCAAGGTCGGTGAACTCCAGGGCAAGGCGCTGCTGGACGGCATGAAGGGCAAGAAGCCGGAGGGCCCGTACAACATCGAGCTCTTCGCAGGTTCCCCTGATGACGCCAACGCGAAGGTCTTCTTCGACGGCGCCATGAGCGTCCTGAAGCCGAAGATCGACGACGGCACCCTCAAGGTCCTTTCGGGCCAGACGAGCTTCGAGCAGGCTGTGACCCAGGGCTGGAAGGCAGAGAACGCCCAGAAGCGCATGGACACCCTGCTCGCCGGAACCTACGGGACCGCCCCGCTTGATGGCGTGCTGTCCCCGAACGACACTCTGGCCCGCGCGATCCTGACCTCCGTCAAGGCCGCCGGCAAGCCGCTTCCGATTGTCACCGGCCAGGACTCCGAGGTTGAGTCGGTCAAGTCCATCATGGCGGGCGAGCAGTACTCCACCATCGACAAGGACACCCGCGCGCTCGTTGAGCACTCGATCGTCATGGTCAACGACGTTCAGGCAGGCAAGACGCCTGAGATCAACGACGACAAGTCCTACAACAACACGGTCAAGGTTGTTCCCGCCTACCTGCTGGAGCCGGTCATCGTCACCAAGGACAACGTCCACACGGCGTACGAGAACGACCCGGTCCTCGGCCCGATCACCAAGCAGTAGTTCCTTATCTGGGCGTCCGCTTCACCAGCCGCGCCAGAGTACAGAGCCCCGGCTCTCCCGCAAGGGAGGGCCGGGGCTTTTGCGTTGGCCGTGATGCGCTGGCGGTGGTGCGCCGGCTGGGACCTTGGCGACCTTAGCGGTGACCTTGCCTGTGGCGAGGCGCTTCACAGCAGATCCATAGCTCCCGGGGGAGGTTCGCACAGCGGCCCGTACCACTGTGGGACCAGCGCCGGGCATCGGGTCCGGCAGGAGATACCCCAGAGACACCCAAGAAAACTAGGAGCACCGTGAGCGTTCTTGCCCGGAGTGTAGGCAACGCCTTTCGAAACAAGGTCAGGACCGCCGCTGTGGTGGCGGTGCTGGCCGTAGCCATTGGGCTTGCCCTGGCCATGCTCGTGGCCAACCAGGCCGTCACCGGCAAGGTTGCCGAGCTGAACGCCTCGGTGGGCACGGTCCTGACCGTGAACCCGGCCGGCGGCCAGGGCTTCGAGGGCGGCGGCGAGCCGCTGACCTCGGCGCAGGCAGCGACGGCGGCGGCCGTCCCCAACGTCAGCACCGTGGTCGGCACCAAGGCGCTGCGCCTGCGCAACGCCGCTGACATTGCCGCCGAGGCCGCGTCAGGACGGACAGGCCAAGGCGGCCCCGGCGGCCAGTCGGCCACCTCCGTCACCACGAGCCTCACGGCCGCCGTCGACGCCGGCACCCTCGGCAACCGTAACCAAGCCAGTACCGGCGCCTCCGGAAGCAGCACCTCGGGCATTACCGGCGGCACCGCGCAGGCCGCGCCGGCGTTCTCGCTGCCCATCACGGCAACGGGCATCGGCGCCGAGGTGGACTCCACCGGCAAGCCCCTGCAGCTGACGCAGGGCACCGGCCTGGGCAACTACACCGCCGCGTCCACCGGCGCCCTGCTGGGCACCACCCTGGCCACCAAGAACGGCCTCAGCGTGGGCTCGACGTTCACCATCGGGGACCAGAGCTTCACCGTCCGGGGGCTGTTCGACGCCGGGACCGCGTTCGGCAACAATGCGCTCTACGTGACGCTGCCGACCGCCCAGACCCTCGCCGCGCTCCCGGACGAACTCTCCACCATGATCGTCACGGTCAACAGCATGGAAAACGTCGACGCCGCCAAAACCGCCCTGCAGGCGGCGCTGGGCTCCGACAGGGCCGACGTCACCCAGGGCCAGCGGAACCTTGAGACCGCCGTCAGCTCGCTGGACAGCGTCAAGAACATTTCCTTCATCGCCTTCGTCGCGGCCCTTGGCACCGCCGGCCTGATCATCCTCCTGATCATGGTCATGCTGGTCCGCGAACGACGCCGCGAGATCGGTGTCCTGAAGGCCATCGGCGCCCCGAACCGCACCATCGGCCTGCAGTTTGTGCTGGAGGCCCTCGTGCTGGTGGCCATGGGCAGCGTGGTGGGCGCCGCCGTCGCCTCCCTCGCAAGCGGCGGCATCGCCAGCGCCCTCATCAGTTCAAGCAGCAGCACGAGCGCGGCGGCCACCGGCCAGCGCGGCGGCGCTGGCGGCTTTCCCGGGGGCGGGTTCCCGGGCGGGGCGGGCGGACCGCTGGGCGGGGCCAGCCAGCTGCTGACCTCCGTGACGGCGAGCGCCTCCCCCGGCGTCATCGCCGCGGGCATCGCCGCAGTTTTCGGCGTCGCCATCATCGGCGCGCTCGTCCCGGCCCTGCTCACCGCCCGCATCCGTCCCATCGAAGTCCTCCGAGGAGAATAGCCATGATCGAAGTCAAGAACCTGGTCCGCACGTTCAAGTCCGGCGACCGGACCATCAAGCCGGTCAACGATGTCAGCTTCGAGCTGGAGCAGGGCACGCTGGCCTCGATCGTGGGCAAGAGCGGCAGCGGCAAGAGCACCCTGCTCTCCTTGCTCGGGGCGCTGGACAAGCCCACCAGCGGCGACGTGGTGGTCAACGGCGTGAGCCTGGCCAGCATGCCCGACGGGAAACTGACCAACTACCGGCGCCGGGACATCGGCTTCGTGTTCCAGCAGTTCAACCTGATCCCGAACCTCTCGGCCGTGGACAACGTGATGCTGCCGATGGAATTCGCCGGCGTGCGCAAGGCGGCGCGGGCCGAGCGGGCCCGGCAGCTGCTCGAACAGGTCCAGCTCGATCCGGACAAGCACGGGCGGCGCATCAACCGGCTCTCCGGCGGCGAGCAGCAGCGGGTGGCGATCGCCCGGGCGCTGGCGAACGAACCCAAACTGATCCTGGCCGATGAACCCACCGGCAACCTGGACGAACAGACCGGCGAGCACATCATCGAGCTGCTCAGCACGCTCAGCCGGGACCACAACACCACCATCCTGGTGGTCACCCACGACCGTGCCCTGGCCAACAAGACGGACCGGCGCTTCCGGCTCCAGCAGGGCCGGCTCACGGAGGAACCGGCCCGGAACCGCGCGACGGCGGCCCTGACCGGCTGAGGACCGGCCGGCTGCGGGGACTTCGGCGGCGGAGCTGCGGGCAGGCCTTGGGGGCCCGCCCGCAGCTCCGGCGTCGAGCCGCCGGGGCTGAACTTCGTGAGACTGGATCTCCGCGTCGAACCTCCGCCATGCCAGGGCCGTCAAGACCGCGGCCCGCCCGCCCCTGGGTGAGAAGATGGCATCATGTCTGCCCTCATCGCAAAGCCGTGGCTGTTCAGCCAGCCGGACCAGGACCCCCGCACAGCCACCGGTGCCAGGCTGCGCTGGGGTGTCATCGCCACCGGCGGGATCGCCGCTTCGGTCACACGCGACCTTGGGCTGCTGGCGGATGCGGAACTGTACGCCGTCAGCTCCCGCACACAGGCGGCCGCGGACGCGTTCGCGGCCGACTACGGCTTTGTCCACGCCTACGGTGACCAGGAGGGCGCCAGTGGCTATGCCCGCTTGCTCGCCAATGACGCCGTCGACGTCGTCTACGTCGCCACCCCGCACGCCCACCATCACAAGATAGCCCTCGCCGCCCTCAACGCCGGCAAGCACGTGCTGTGCGAGAAGGCCCTCACGATCAATGCCCGGGAAGCAGCCGAGCTGATCGCGGCGGCCCGGACCAACGGAGTCTTCCTGATGGAGGCGGTGTGGAGCCGGTTCCTGCCCAGCATGCAGCGGGCGTTCGAGATCGCTGTCTCGGGCGAGATCGGCGAGGTGAAATGGGTCGGCGCCGACCTCGGCTTTCCGGCGCCGTACTCGCCCGGTTCCCGGCTTTGGGCACCCAAGGACGGTGGCGGCGCCCTGCTGGACATGACGGTCTATCCCCTGCTCTGGGCGCTCGGCACCCTGGGGTTCCCGCAAACGGTCAGCGCCACCGGCTGGCTGAACGACGACGGCGTCGACGCCCAGAATGCGTTGACGCTCGGTTACCACCACGGCGCCCAGGCCCAACTGACCTCGTCATTGATGGCCTACGGCCCCCGCACGGCCACCGTCGCCGGCACCAAGGGCTACCTCCAGAGCCCCGGCTCCATCAACAACCCGAAGGAACTGCTGGTCCGGATCGGCTTCGAGGGGCCCCGGACGGAGCAGTTCACCGTGGTGGGACGTGGCTACACCTACGAGCTCCGCGAGGTCACGCGGTGCATCCAGCAGGGCCTCACCGAGAGCCCGGTCATGCCTCTGGAGGACTCCCTGAACACCATGCGGCTTTTCGACGGCGTACGCGCGCAGCTCGGCGTGAGCTACCCCAACGACGCCCACTAACCGCCTCGCATTTTCCACGCCCCAGGCAACGGACCCGGCGCATTCCAAGTGTCTCGGTATGCCTACAGTTTCGGCCCCGCTCTGGACTCTCCTGTTGGGGCCGACTTACCCTGTAGGCAATTGTCCAGTCTTCCGGGATCGGGGGTGCGCGCATGGATCCTGCAGCAGCGTCCTCCCGCGCGGGCCGCACCTTGCGCCCCCTGCGCCCCTTGCGGCGCGTGCTTTTGGCCGCCGTCGCCGGCGCCGCGTGGCTGACACTGACCTGCACGGCCGCGCAGGCGGACGACGCCTGCGCGTTCTACGGGACGGCCGACGACGCCGGGGAGAGCACGGCCGCCGCCTCCTGTACGGACGCCGACGACCTCCCTGTTCCCTCCCTCGACGGCGTGGTTTCCGTGGACATCTCTGCGGTCCCGGCGGGCGCCTGGGCGGCGGGCTCTGTTCCGGGGCCGGGAGCAGCTTCCGCCGACGTCGTTCATGCCGACCCGAACGGGCCCGCGGACACCGCCCCTGACCCGGCGGTTCCCGACGCGCCACCGCCCGCCCCTGGGCCGGCGGCACCGGACCCGGTGCTCCCCTCTCCGGCGCTCCCTGACCCTTCGCTCCCTGCGCCGGCACTCACCCCGCCGGCAACCGGGCCTGTGGTGGACCCTGCGGTTCCGGTCCCCGGTGTTGTTCCGCCGGTGGTGGACCCTGCGGTTCCGGTCCCCGGTGTTATTCCGCCGGTGGTGGACCCTGCGGTACCGGCTCCAGCACCTTCGTCGCCCGGCGACCCGGCGGCCCCGGCTCCGGCTCCGGATCCAGCAACTCCGCTCCCCGGCGACCCGGCGGCCGGGCCACCAGACGGCGTCGTTCCAGACGGCGTCGTTCCAGGCGGCGACGTCGCGGCGGGATCGCCTGCGGGGACGCCGGCCGCTGTCGATGGCGAATCGGCACCGGCGGGCGCCGCAAAAGCAACCGCCGCCAACGCAGCACCAGCTGAACTGCCGGCGCCTGCTCCCACCGGCACCGTGGCGGCCCGTCCGTTCCCGGCATCTCCTTCCCCGGGTGCCACGGTTGCCTATCCCGCCTTGCTGATCCCTGAACCCCGGGGCGCGGCAGCTCTCCAGTCCGGCGCTGCCCCGCCGGCCAAGGCCCCTGCCGGGACCGGTGAACCGCCGGCTCCCTCCGGCAACCCGGGTCCGAGCCCATGGCATGGCGGAACGGGACTGCCTGCGCCTGACGCACTCCCGCCGGCTCCGGGCTCGGGGTCCGGCAGCGGGCACTCCGGCGGCGGGCCTGCCGGAACGGCTGCGTGGATGCCCAGCCTGGTCTTCTACGTGCCCACCATCGGGGCCGACGCCATCGGCGGACCGCTCCAGCACGAGTACGCAGCCGTTAGCGCTGATCCCGGTTCTTCTCCTGACTAGTCGGGCCGTCTCTGCCTCCACAGAGCACGGCCCGTCGGGCTGCCTTTGCCGCCCGCCAACAGTCACCCAGGAGAATCCCCCATGGACACGACCGTCCACCGCCGGGCTTCCGGCACCCCAATTCCCGCCGGCCTGACCCTCTCAGCGCCCGCCCACCCTGAGCGCTCCGGTCCGCAGCCGAGGCCCGGCTGCAAGCCCCGCCCGCCCTAGCGCATGCCACCGCTCCCATCAAGGTCCTGTACCGCCGGAGCGAGGTCGTTGGGTCCGCTGGGGGACCCAACGGCATGCTCCGGCGGAGGGGCGTCCGCGGGTGGGGGTCCGGTGAGGGAAGACGCTTCGGCGCCGGGACCGGAGGTCCCCCGCGCACCACGCGGACCGCAATCAGATACCCGTACCCGTATCATTCTTTAGGAGCGCCGCCGGGGCGCACACGAAAGGTACGGGGACAGCGTGGACAGTTCGCCCAACAGCATCATGGCGGAGCCCCTGGGCGGCCGCTATCAGCTGGGGGAGGTGATTGGCCGGGGCGGCATGGCATCGGTCTACACGGCCAAGGACCTGAACCTTGGCCGGGACGTTGCCCTGAAACTCTTTGCACCGCAATCGGCGGATCCTGACGAGCTTCGCCGGCAGGAAGCGGAGATCGAACTGCTGGCGACCCTGAATCATCCAAGCCTGGTGACGCTGTTCGACGCCGGGACGGACACCCGGATTCCCGAGGAGCCCCGGCCCTTCCTGACCATGGAGCTCGTGGACGGCCAGGATCTGCGGACCCGGATCCGCCACAGTCCCCTGCCGCTGGCCGAGTTGGCCGTGGTGGGCGCCGGGATCGCCGATGCCCTCGCCTACGTCCACGGCCTCGGCATCGTCCACCGGGACATCAAGCCCGCCAACATCCTCCTGGTGCCGGTCCGGCCGGGAGAGCCGCTTCGGCCCAAGCTCACAGACTTCGGCATCGCCCGGATCATCGACGGGACCCGGCTGACCGCCACGGGAACCATGGTGGGAACTGCCGCCTACCTCAGTCCCGAACAGGCCCGCGGTGCCGACCTCGGTCCGGCGAGTGATATCTACTCGCTGGGCCTGGTCCTGCTCGAATGCCTCAAGGGCGAGGTGGAGTACCCGGGCAGCGCCGTCGAATCCGCTGTGGCCCGCCTGCACCGCGCCCCCGTCATCCCGGACGCCGTGCCCGAGGAGTGGGCCCGGCTCATCCAGGCCATGACCGTCCTGGACCCGTTGGACCGCCCCGCGGCCGCCGATCTCGAGGCAGCCTTCCGTGTTGCCCTCGTTTCCCCCGGATCGCTGCCCGGGCCCGTCACAACGGAACCCACCCGGGTCCTCCCGGCCCCGCCGGCAAGGCGGCCCCGCCCACCCAGGCCCGGAGCCGCAACGGCTGCGGCGTCGAGAACACGCCCCCTGAACTCGCTGGACCCGGATGCCCTGCCGCTGCGGCCGCGCCGCCGCCGCTCCGTGTCGCGCGGGGCCGCATGGTTCCTCCGGGCCCGGCCCCGCACCCGCGTGGCCGTGCTGCTCGCCGCGCTGGCAGTCCTTGCCGTCGTGGCGACGATCGCGGTCGCCCTGTCCGCCCCCGCGGCGCCCGACGTCGTCCCCTACCCCACCGTCACCGGACCGCTCGGCGATCACCTGAGGGAACTGCAGAAGGGTGTGGAACCATGAGCGATTCGCGAACCGCCGGGCAAGACCGCGGCCGGGTGAGGTATCGGGTGTCCGCAAGCCTCCTTGCCGGACTGCTGGCCGCCGGGGCTTTGGCCGGTTGCGGCTCCCCCGCCCCCGAACTGGGCAGCGGCGCGGCCCGGCAACTCCAATCCGAAGTCTTGGCTGTCAGCCAGGCTGCAGCCGCCAACGACCCGGAGGGTTCCCTGAAGCACCTTGACGAGTTGCTGACCCGGCTGGATGCCGTCGCCGCGAGCGGCGAGGTGTCCTTCAGACGCCACCAGAGCATCAAGTCATCGATTGACGCCGTCCGGGCGGACCTTACCGCGCAGCAGGCGGCCGAGGCGGCCCGGAAGGCTGCGGAAAAAGCAGCGGCTGACAAAGCGGCAGCCGACAAAGCAGCGGCTGAAAAGGCTGCCGCGGCTCAGGCAGCAGCCCAGGTCGCTGCAGCGCGGACGGCCCCGGCCGCCGTCGCCCCGGCCCCGGCCAAGGCCGCCACCGGGAAATCGAAGCACAAGGGCAACGGCAAGGCCTGACCCCGCAGCCCTCCCCCGCCCGGCCGCTCCTCTTTCCTGCCATCCTCCGACCAGCCACCCCTACGACCAGCAGCGACGCGCGCACCGGAATCCCGGGCGGACAGCAGAACGCCCCGCCTCCCTTTCGGGAGACGGGGCGTTCTGCGTGGCGGCCGGCCCGGGCGCTGCCTGAGGTCTGGCGCCGGTTGAGGCTGGGACTACTTGGTCAGCGTCGCAAGCACTTCGCTGAACTTCGACGACGGGCGCATGACCGCTGCAACCTTGGCCGCATCCGGCCGGTAGTACCCGCCAAGGTCCACCGGGGAACCCTGGACGGCCAGGAGTTCGCCGGTGATGGTGTCCTCGTTGGAGTTCAGCGCGTCAGAAACGGCGGCGAAGGCCGCGGCGAGCTCGGCGTCGTCGTTCTGGCTGGCCAGTTCCTGGGCCCAGAACTTGGCCAGGTAGAAGTGGCTGCCGCGGTTGTCCAACTCGCCGGCCTTGCGCTTCGGGGACTTGTCCTCCAGCAGAAACGTGCCGGTGGCCCGGTCCAGGGTGTCGGCCAGGACCTGGGCGCGGGCGTTGCCGGTGCTGGTGGCGAGGTGCTCGAAGCTGACGGCCAGTGCGAGGAATTCACCCAGGCTGTCCCAGCGCAGGTGGTTTTCCTTGAGCAACTGCTGGACGTGCTTCGGGGCGGATCCGCCGGCGCCGGTCTCGAACAGGCCGCCGCCGTTGATCAGCGGCACCACCGAAAGCATCTTGGCGCTGGTGCCCAGTTCCAGGATCGGGAAGAGGTCGGTGAGGTAGTCGCGGAGCACGTTGCCGGTCACCGAGATGGTGTCCTCGCCCTTGCGGAGGCGCTCCACCGTGAAGGCCGTGGCCTCATCCGGGGACATGATGGCGATTTCCAGGCCCTCGGTGTCGTGGTCCTTGAGGTATTCCTCCACCTTGGCGATCATCCGGGCGTCGTGCGCGCGCCCCTTGTCCAGCCAGAAGACGGCGGGCGTGGCGGAGGCGCGGGCGCGGGTGACGGCCAGCTTGACCCAGTCGCGGATCGGCACGTCCTTGGTCTGGCAGGCGCGCCAGATGTCGCCCGGGGCAACCTTGTGCTCGATCAGCACGGTGCCGGCGTCGTCGACGATCTGGACGGTGCCGGCGGACTGGATCTCGAACGTCTTGTCGTGGCTGCCGTATTCCTCGGCGGCCTGGGCCATGAGGCCGACGTTCGGGACGGTGCCCATGGTGGTGGGATCGAAGGCCCCGTGGGCGCGGCAGTCATCAACCACGACCTGGTAGATGCCGGCGTAGCTGCTGTCCGGGAGGACGGCGAGGGTATCGGCTTCCTGGCCGTCGCGGCCCCACATGTGGCCCGAGCTGCGGATCATGGCCGGCATCGAGGCGTCGACGATGACGTCGGAGGGCACGTGCAGGTTGGTGATGCCCTTGTCGGAATCGACCATCGCGAGTTCGGGGCCTTCGTTGAGGCCCTTTTCGATGGCTGCCTGGACCTCGCCGCGGATCTCCTCCGGCAGGTCCTCGAGGCCGTTGAGGATGGAGGCAAGGCCGTTGTTGGGGCTCAGGCCGGCGGCGGCGATCTGCTCACCGTAGGTGGCGAAGAGGTCCGCGAAGTAGGCCTTGACGACGTGGCCGAAGATGATGGGGTCCGAGACCTTCATCATGGTGGCCTTGAGGTGGGCGGAGAACAGCACGCCCTCGTTCTTGGCCCGGGCGACCTGGGCTGCGAGGAACTCATCCAGCGCCGCGGCACGCATCACGGTGCCGTCGATGACCTCGCCGGCCAGGACCGGGAAGGCACGCTTGAGGACCTTGACGGTGCCGTCTTCCTTGACGAGCTGGATCTTGATGTTGGTGTCGGCCTCGATCACCACGGACAGCTCGTTCGAGCGGAAGTCGTCGGCGTCCATGTGGGCCACGTTGGTCTTTGACTCCGGAGTCCAGGCGCCCATGCTGTGCGGGTTCTGGCGGGCGTAGTTCTTGACCGAGAGCGGGGCGCGGCGGTCCGAGTTGCCTTCGCGCAGGACCGGGTTCACGGCGGAGCCCTTGATCTTGTCGTAGCGGGACCGGATGTCCGTTTCCTCGTCCGAGGAGGGGTTGTCCGGGTAGTCCGGCAGCGCGTAGCCGTGGCCCTGGAGTTCGGCGATTGCGGCCTTCAGCTGGGGCACGGAGGCGCTGATGTTGGGCAGCTTGATGATGTTGGCTTCGGGCGTCTTGGCGAGGGCACCAAGCTCGGCCAGGGCGTCGCTGACGCGCTGCTCTTCGGTGAGGTAGTCGCCGAACACGGCGATGATGCGGCCGGCCAGCGAGATGTCGCGGGTCTCCACTTCCACACCGGCCGTCGAGGCGAACGCCTCAATGATCGGCAAGAACGAATAGGTGGCCAGCATCGGCGCTTCGTCGGTGTGGGTATAGATAATCTTTGCCATTGCGCGGGCGTCTCCCTGAAGGTCTGGGTATTTCCGGAATCTTGTGTTATCTCAACACCCCTAACTTACCCGAGGTGCCCCCGTTGGCGCCTACCGGCGTCGTGCGCGGACGGATGAGTGACATCACGACACGGCATAACAAAAATTGACAAGCGACTTTACAGGTTAGTCAAATTGCCGTAGTTTCGTTCCATCCAGCGGCCGCCAACAGCGGCCGCCCCGCTTTTCCACCGGTTAGGACACCCATGAGAACACCCAAGACTCTGGCCACCAGCCTGCTGACTCTTTCGGCCGCCGCGCTGCTGGCCCTGAGTGCCGCGGGGGCGGCCACGGCCTCCCCCGCACCGGCCAAGGCACCGGTTTCCACCTCCGATGTCGCCAGCCACACCGTCACCGAGACGGGCGCGGCCGACTACTGGACCGCGGAACGCATGCGCAGCGCCGTCCCCGGCGACGTCCTGGCCGACAGGGCCATGAAGCGCAACGGCAAGGCCACCGCGGCCAGGGGCCCGGCGGAAACGGGCGCGCCGAGCAAGGTCGAGGCCGCGGCTCCCAAGCTGCAATCCCAGACGCTCCAGACCAAGACCAATGCGAGCGAAACCCCCGTCCCGCACATCGGCAAGGTCTTCTTCACCCTCGGCGGGACGAACTACGTCTGCTCCGGCAACTCGGTCTCCTCCGGCAACAAGAGCACGGTCTCCACGGCCGGGCACTGCGTGAATGAGGGCCCGGGCGCCTTCGCCACCAAGTTCACGTTCGTCCCGGCGTACCTGAACGGCGCGGCCCCCTACGGCAAGTGGACGGCCAAGGCCCTCTACGCCCCCACCCAGTGGAGCTCCTCGGGTGACATGACCTACGACACCGGCTTCGCCGTCATGTCCACGCTCAACGGCCAGTACCTGAGCGACGTCGTCGGCGGCTCCGGGCTGCAGTTCAACGCCGCCCGCGGCCTGAGCTACAAGTCATTCGGCTACCCCGCCGCAGCGCCCTTCAACGGTGAATCCCTCAAGAGCTGCTCCGGCACCGCCACGAACGATCCCTACAACCCGCAGTTCAACACCCAGGGGATCCCCTGCAACATGACCGGCGGTTCCTCAGGCGGTCCGTGGTTCATCGGCACCAGCGCCGCCGGCTACCAGAACTCCATCAACAGCTACGGCTACGGCAGCAACTCCACCAAGATGTACGGCCCGTACTGGGGCAGCGTGATCCAGCAGGCCTACACCACGGCGGCCGCTTCCTGATCTGAGGGCGCGGGGCCCCGTTCGCGCGGGGCCCGCGCTCCGTTCGCGGGGGCCTGTTCGCGGGGCCCGCGCTCCGTTCGCGGGGGCCTGTTCGCGGGGCCCGCGCTCCGTTCGCGGGGGCCTGTTCGCGGGGCCCGCGCAGCCGGGCTTGTCTACCCTGTTTACCCTGTTTACCCCAGCGCGGGGTCATTGCGTCCCATCTTCAGCAGTGGGGAGGACGCAGTGGCCCCGCGCTGGCTTTATGTGCGACGGCGGATCGCCCCCCCTGGACATGCCCTCCGCTAACACCAAGGCCCGGACATATACCCCACATGTCCGGGCCTTGCCATGAGGAAAGGACATGTCCTCCCGGGCGGCTTCTCGGCGCTTGGGAACGAATGAGCATGTCCCCCGGATGGCCCGCTGCGCTCCAGAAAGAACGGGCATGTCCCCCGGCTGGCCCTGGCAGCCGAGGGTCGCACGGGACATGCCCTCTCCACACTCCGAAGCCTGGACATATCCCCCATATGCCCACTCCTTGCCGCGAAAAATGAGCATGTCCCGCGGAAAGAATGAGCCTGTCCCAGGGTCCGGCCACCAGCCCGCTCGATGGCACAAAAAATGGACATGTCCCCCGGCCAGGGAGGGCATGTCCCGGAAAGGAATGGGCATGTCCGACCGGGTCGGTCTCGAGCTCCTGAACCCGTGAGCACGTCCTTTGGGTTGGCCCGGTACGCACCGAAAAGAATGAGCATGTCCCCCGGATGGCCAAGGCAGCCCAGGGTCGCACGGGACATGCTCTCTCCACACTCCGAAGCCTGGACATATCCCCCATATGCCCACTCCTTGCCGCGAAAAATGAGCATGTCCCGCGGAACGAATGAGCATGTCCCAGGGACCGGCCACCAGCCCACTCGATGGCACAAAAAATGGACATGTCCCCCAGCCAGGGAGGGCATGTCCATTTTTTGTGCCGGTCTCTTGCGCTCGGGTCCCTTGTGCGCGAACCGCAGCCCGAGTGGAAGAGCACTACCCGAGTGGAAGGGCCCTAGTGGAAAAAGTGGCGTGCCCCCGTGAAGTACATGGTGATGCCGGCGGCGTTGGCTGCGGCGATGACTTCCTCGTCCCGGACGGAGCCGCCGGGCTGGACGACGGCGCGCACGCCGGCGTCGACCAGGATCTGCAGTCCGTCGGCGAACGGGAAGAACGCGTCCGAGGCCGCTACAGCGCCCCGGGCACGCTCCGGCGAAGCGGCGGCGTCGGCATTCGAGGCCCCGCCAGCACCCTCGACATCGGACTCCACGGTGACGCCGAGGGTGTTGGCGCGCTCGACCGCGAGCTTGCAGGAATCGAGCCGGTTGACCTGGCCCATGCCGATGCCGACGGCGGCACCGTTGTCCGCGAGCAGGATGGCGTTGGACTTCGCCGCGCGGCACGCGGTCCAGGCGAACGCGAGGTCGGCCAGGGTGGCGGCGTCGGCGGCGTCGCCCGCGGCCAGGGTCCAGTTCGCGGGGGTGTCGCCGTCGGCGTCGACCTTGTCCGTGGCCTGCACCAGCATGCCGCCGGAGACCTGGCGGAACTCGGTCGGGTAGCGGCCGTATCCGTCCGGGAGGGCCAGGAGGCGGATGTTCTTCTTCTTGGACAGGATCTCCACTGCCTCGTCGTCGAAGCCCGGCGCGATGACGACCTCGGTGAAGATGCCGGCGACGGTGCGTGCCATCCCGGCGGTGACCGTGCGGTTCGCGGCGATGACGCCGCCGAACGCGGACACGGGATCGCAGGCGTGGGCCTTGGCGTGGGCGTCGGCGATCGGGTCGGCCGCCGACGCGGACCCCACGGCCACGCCGCACGGGTTGGCGTGCTTGATGATGGCGACGGCGGGTTCGGCGAAGTCGAAGGCGGCGCGCAGGGCGGCGTCGGCGTCGACGAAGTTGTTGTAGCTCATGGCCTTGCCGTGCAGCTGGTCGGCCTGGGCGATGCCGGCCGGGGCGGCCTTGTCCACATACAGTGCGGCCTGCTGGTGCGGGTTTTCGCCGTAGCGGAGCACCTCGGAGCGTTCCAGGGCCAGGCCGGCGTAGGCGGGCCAGTCGATCACGCCGTCGCCGTCCTCGTCACGGAACTGGCTGGCGGTCCAGGTGGCCACGGCGGTGTCGTAGGCCGCGGTGTGCGCGAACGCCTTGGCGGCGAGCCGGCGGCGGGTCTTCAGGTCAAAACCGCCCGAGGCGGCGGCCTCCACCACGGCACCGTAGGACGCCGGGTCCACCACGATCGCGACGGCGGCGTGGTTCTTCGCGGCGGAGCGCACCATCGCGGGGCCCCCGATGTCGATCTGTTCGACGACGTCGTCCGGCGCTGCACCGGACTTCACGGTCTCCACGAAGGGGTAGAGGTTGACGACGACGAGGTCGAACGGCTCGATCTCCATGTCCGCCAGGGTCTGCATGTGGGCCGGGACGCGGCGGTCCGCGAGGATGCCGCCGTGCACGCGCGGGTGCAGGGTCTTGACGCGGCCGTCCAGCATTTCCGGGGAGCCGGTGACTTCCTCGACTTCCTGCACGGGGATGCCCGCGGCGGCGATCTTCTTGGCCGTGGAGCCGGTGGAGACGATCTTGACGCCGGCGGCGTGCAGGCCTTGAGCGAGCTCCTCCAGACCGGTCTTGTCGTAGACCGAAATCAGTGCCCGGTGGATGGGAACTCGGTCGATGGATACACGGTCAAGCTGCGTGAAGCTCACAAAAGTCTCCGTCTTATATCGCGGCGGGGCCGCGGGTGGTGGGGATGCGGCCAGTTTATCGCGTCCCGCCGCCGGGCCCTCCCGCGCGCCGGAGTGTGAAGCACGCGCAGGCCGCGGCCCGGCCACGTAGAGTTTTCACAGGAGGCCAAGATGAACACGTACACCACTGTGCCCAGCGGCGAACAGGTGGTCCAGGAACTGCCGTGGCGGTGGAAGGTCCAGGGCCGGATCTTCCTGATCGGCGGACTGGGCTTCATGTTCGATGCCTGGGACGTCACCCTCAACGGCATCCTCATTCCGTTGCTGTCCAAGCACTGGTCGCTGAGCCCGGGCGATGCCGCCTGGATCGGCACGGCGAACCTCATTGGCATGGCCCTGGGCGCGTTCGTCTGGGGCACCATCGCGGACACCATCGGCCGCAAGAAGGCCTTCACCGCGACCCTGCTG
Organism: Arthrobacter sp. 01N444; assembly: GCF_056399305.1. Lineage (NCBI taxonomy): Bacteria > Bacillati > Actinomycetota > Actinomycetes > Micrococcales > Micrococcaceae > Arthrobacter > Arthrobacter sp. 01N444. Next base: position 36,603 of record NZ_JBFTRB010000007.1, on the reverse strand, counting down.
ATTTTCTCCATCTTCACCGTGCTCGGCGCCTTCTCCCCCGACTTCATGTGGTTTGTCGTGTACCGGTTCCTGGCCGGGTTCGGCCTGGGCGGCTGCATCCCGGTGGACTATGCGCTGGTGGGCGAGTTCACCCCGCGCAAACAGCGCGGCCGGGTGCTCACCGCGATGGACGGCTGGTGGCCGATCGGCGCGGCCCTCTGCGGTTTTGTCTCCGCCGGGCTGGTCGCGGCCTTCGCGGACTGGCGGCTGACCATGCTGGTCATGGTGCTCCCGGCGCTGCTGGTGTTCTGGATCCGCCGCAGCGTGCCGGAATCCCCGCTGTTCCTGATCCGCAAGGGCCGCCGCGACGAGGCCGCCAAGGTGATCGACGCCCTGGTCCAGGCCACTGGCGCCGAGGCCCGCGTCTACAGCCTGCCCGCACCGCAGGATGCACCACGCCTCTCGGCGGGGAGTGCGTGGACGCAGTTGCGCGCCCTCTGGCAGTTCAACTGGAAGATCACGACGGCGGCATGGGCCCTGTTCTTCAGCATCCTGCTCGTCTATTACCTGTCGCTGACGTGGATGCCGCGGATCCTGATCGGCGCCGGCTTCGAGGAGTACAAGGCCTTCCTGACCACGGCGTCGATGGCCGCCGTCGGACTACTGGGCGTGGTGGTGGCCGCCCTGCTGGTGGAGCGGGTGGGCCGCAAGTGGATCCTGGCGATCACCGGACCGCTGTCCGCGCTGACGCTCGTGATCGTGGCGATCGTGGTGGACATCCCCACCGCCGCCGTCTTCTGGCTCCTGGTGTTCGGCTTCGTGGTGCAGGTGGCCATCCCGGTGCTCTACACCTACGTCTCCGAGCTCTACCCCACGGAACTGCGCGGCTCCGGCTTCGGCTGGGCCTCGACGTTCTCCCGGCTCGGCGCCGGGTTCGGTCCGCTGATCTTCGCGGCCTTCCTGTGGCCGGAACTGGGGCTCGCGACGTCGTTCGCCCTGGCCGGCGGCCTCGTGCTGCTCTCCGTGCTGTGGATGGCGTTCTTCGCCCCCGAGACGAAGCAGCGCCGGCTCGAGTAACGCGCCCACCCCGCCCAACTGACTCGCAGCAGGGGCCGTTCTGAGCGCTCAAAACGGCCCCTGCTGCGAGCTAGTTGGGCGGCCAACCACGGCTGGCGAGAACGGCGCGGACCTTTGTCACGGCGGCGCGCGCGTCGTTCTGCATGTGCCTTTTTGAGAGCCTGACCAGGGTCCAGCCCGCGCCGCTGTAGTCCTCTTCCCTGGCGATGTCGCGGATGACCTGGGCCGCGTCGGAGTGCACGGCCCCCTCATACTCCACAGCAACCCGGTGTTCCGGATAGGCAAGATCAGGTTGGCGCACGACGCCGGAGCGCAGGACCGTGCGCACGTTCAGTTCCGGTTCCGGTAGTCCTGAGCGGCAGAGGGCAAGCCGGAGTCTCGTCTCGGGGGCCGAATCCGCACCGATTCGGGCCTGCTCCAAGGCGAGCCGCGCCTTGCGGATACCGGGTGTTCCCTTGTGGCGGTCCAGCATCTCGGCCAGTTCCCCGGGACGGGCATAGGGCATGGTCCGGCTTTCAAACTCGGGCCGGGGATGGCGCAGCAGGTGGTCCGCCACCACGGTCAGTTCGTCAATGCTCATCTTCCGGGCGCAGTCCAACCACGTCCTGGTCCGTGAGGTTACCAACACGCCGTCGATCGTGGTGATTTCGTCGGCGAAGAATTGCCCGACATGGCCAATCACGCCCCTGCGCCGCGGTATCGCCATGGAGTCCGGACGAGATATGTGGATGCCGGGGGCACCAGAGCCCGGGAGAAAGCCCGGGAAGTCCCAGATCAGGAAGGCGGTCGCGTGGGAGGCTGCAGAGAATTGCGTGACAAGAGTTAGGGGCCGGGCATTCAGCTTCACGTCAGTGGAGTGTTCTGCAGGCAGCCGGATCCCGCGGCTCGGAACCCGCAGTGAGGGATGCCTGAGCCGGCGACGGCTGACCCCGGCGTCGGCTGCCTCCCGGAATGTAAACGGCGCCGAACCGAGCGGCGCTGGGAGCGGCTCGGGTCTCTTCATCGACCCATAGTCGCAAAGTCGCGGACCGCCAAGGAGAGTTATCCACAAGCCGCGGCCCGTCTACCCAACTGGCCAGCAGCAGGGGCCGTTTTGAGCGCCCAAAACGGCCCCTACTGCGAGCTAGTTGGGTCAAGCGGGGAAATCAGGCAGCGCGGGAATCAGGCAGGGCGGAAATCAGGCGGGGGTGTGGGCCGCGGCGAGGGAAGCCAGTGTGGAGACCAGGAGCCGGCGTTCCACCACCTTGATGCGCTCGTGCAGGGATTCCTCGCTCTCGCCGTCCCCGACCGCCACGGCTTCCTGCGCGATGATGGGGCCCGTGTCCACCCCGGCGTCGGCCCAGTGCACCGTGCAGCCGGTGACCTTCACGCCGTAGGCCAGCGCGTCGCGGACACCGTGGGCGCCGGGGAAGGACGGCAGCAGCGCCGGGTGGGTGTTGAGGTATTTGCCGTCAAACGCGTCGATGAAGTCGGCGCTGACAATCCGCATGAAGCCCGAGGACACCACCACATCCGGGGCGAAGCCGGCGACGGCTTCGGTCAGGGCCGCGTTCCAGGCCGCCCTGTCCGGGTAGGCCTTGAAGTCCACCACAAACGTGGGAATCCCGGCGGCGGCGGAGCGTTCCACCCCGAAGGTCCCCGGCCGGTCGGCGCCGACGGCGGCGATCTCGACGTCGAGCGCGCCGGACTTCACGGCATCGATTACTGCCTGGAGGTTGGAGCCGGTGCCGGAAACGAGGACAACTATGCGCATGGTCCTAGCTTATGGGGCCGCTCGCGTAGGCTGGAAAACATGAATCCCCCCACGGAATCCGGCAGCGGCCAGTCGGACCGGCAACCGGCCGGCCAGGCAGCACAAGATTCCGCACGGCTGACGCACACCCTGTTCCGGCTGTTCGTCATCGCGGTCCTGGGCTCGTTCTTCGTCTTCCAGCTCGACGTGGGTTATGTGTGGCTGACGGCGCTGCTCACGGTGGCGGGGATTGTGCTGGGCATCGTGGTCCTGGTCCGGGCGGTGAAATACAAGGAATCGCGGCTGGTTCTGTACGGCGCGATATCCGGGCTGGTGGTTTCGGCGGTCATGCTGCTGGTGGTCCTGGCCTCGACGCTGTTCTTCAACCAGATCCGCGATTACCAGCAGTGCGTCCGCTACGCCCTGACGCAGCAGGCAACCTCGGAATGCAGGACGCAGCTGGAGAAGTCCCTGCCGAGCCAGCTGCCCACGCAGCTGCGCTAACAGCTGCACCGACGCCGCTGCCCTAGCGGCTGCTGACCGTCTCCAGGTCTGCCTCGCGCAGCTTCTGCTGGCGTTCCAGCCACGGTCCGGCCGCGTAGCCGATCACGACGCCGATCCCGACCTCCGCGGCCACGAACAGTGCCGTGCGCAGCGGGTCGGGCCCGATCTCCGTCAGCCGACCGATGCCGGCCGAACCGCGGGCCAGCCAGGCGAGCCCCGCCGCGAGCAGCCCGCCGACGGAGCCGATCACCGCGCCCAGCACCAGGGTGGAGGCGGCGGCGGTAAACCAGCGGGCCCGGATCTTGATGGACAGCCATTCGTCGAAGTGGTTTTCGCCTTCGCGCAGGAACCACCAGCCGGCCAGCGCCCCGGCCAGCGCAGGCACCACCAGGGCCACGAAGCCGAAGTCAAGGGAACCGGCAGGCAGGGCGGCGAACACCGGAACGGACGGCAGCGGCCCGACGGCGGTCCCGAGCGATCCGGCCAGCGACCCGACGCCCAGGGCGAACCCCGCGCCGGAGATCCAGGCCAGGGCAAAGACGACGAGGTTGGGCAGGAAGCCGAGCTGCACGATGGTGAGGACACCGCCGCCCATGGCACCGGCGTCGAGCCCTTCATAAACGGCGACCACAAGGTTCCAGTGGATGAAGAGGTCGACGGCAAGCAGCGCGGCGGACATCGCCAGGCTCGCCATCAGCGCCACCGAGCCTGCCTTGATGGCCGAACCCAGGTAGGACCCGGCCCAACGCGAGTGCTGGCTGGTACGGGAGAGCCAGGCCACGGCGTCGACGCCGATCAGCCGGCTCCACGACCCGGCCTCGCGGCGCGCGCCCACCACCATGCCGAGCCCGAACGGGACGAGGGGAATGAACGCGGCGGCCCACAGGCTGATGCCGACGTCGGCCGTGCGGCAGACGAAGCCCGTTGCAATCCCGAATCCGGCATACGCCAGCCAGGAGCCGAGCAGGGCCTGCCAGAGCTGGTCCGTATATGAGGCGCGGGCAAGGCGCCGACCGGCGCGCCAGGCGAGCAGGAACGGGATGAGGGCCAGGCCCAGCGGGATGAGCGAGAGCGTCCCGGATTCCGGCTGCGCGGCGGACCCGGCACCGGCGGTGTCCAGCAGCAGGGGCACGCCGTGGATCAGCAGCCAGGCCTGGCCGGCCAGGCGTGCCAGGACATCGAATCCGTCATGCTGGAATCCGGCCGTGGCCCAGACAATGACGATCGGGGCCACCACCACGAGGGCGGAAATGACGGCGGCCTGGGCGGACTCGAGGGCACCCTGCAGCCACAGGGGCATGGGAAGGCCACGTTGTCCGGTCTGATCAGCGCGCAGTTTCATCGAGATCCATGGTGCCACGGGCCCGGCACCCGGCCGGTTTCCGACAGGCACATTGGCCGGATCCGCCGGATTTGCCGTCGGGGGCCCCCGGCGCTTTTTGCGCACCCCGGTCGTAAAATTGTAAATGTCCGCAATCAGTGGTTGGAGGCAGATAATGACTACCGCATCTCCTCATGCGCACGGCGTTCATTTTGGTCGGACAGATGTACAGAACGTCGGCATGGGTGCAGGTATCGTCCTGATCGTCGTGGGCATCCTGGGGTTCATCCCCGGCATCACTACGAATTACAGCGAACTTAGGTTCTTCGGGCCCGATTCCAAGGCCCTGTTCCTGGGCCTGTTCCAGGTGTCGATGTTGCTGAACATCGTTCAGCTCGCGATCGGCGCCACCGGCCTGACCATGTCCCGGACTGCCATGGGCGCCCGGAATTTCCTCATGGGCTCCGGTCTGCTGTACATCGTCCTTAGCATTTACGGTTTCATCGTCGGCGTGGATTCGGCGGCCAACTTCCTGTCGCTGAACACCATGGACAATTGGGCCTTCATGGTGATGGGCGTAGTAATGGCCGGCGCAGGCTGGCTGATGACAAGGCACCTGGAAGAAGACGTAAAGACCCGGTCATCAACCCCCGGGACATAGGGAGCCGCGAATGAGTAACGTTTCATAGTATTCAGAAAATTCGTACTACCTGCTGGTGCAGCGGTTTAGCGGAAACGCGGCGGCTGCACCAGCTTTCTGTGTGGCGTCTGGGGCCGCCCGACGGCGGAACCTCCCGGCACGGCGGAAGGCCGGGACTTTGTGAGTCCCGGCCTTCCGTGATGCCCTGCCGCTGCCGTTGCCGCCGGTGATGATGCGGGTGCCGCGGCGGCTCGTTAGGTTGCGTGTTCCTGAACGCGGGGCGGAACAGTGTCCCACTCCGTTTCGGTGGCACGCATCCAGGGAAAGGGCAGCAGTTCCTTGATCCGGACCTTGCCCACCTCGCCCCCGGCATCGACCAGTACAGACGTCTCGGTTCCGTAAGAACGCAGCAACTCCCGGCAGACGCCGCACGGGTTGGTGACCTGGGGGTGTCCCTGCCCGTCCATGCTGACGGCTACCACGGAGTGGATTGCTGGCTCCTGGGCCATGCGGGCATTGGCGAGGGCGCTGGATTCGGCGCACACATTGATGCGTTTGGCGCCAATGTGCAGTCCGAGATAGATGGCCCCCGACTCACCGCGCATGGCGGCCGCCACCCGGTGGTTCTCGCTGTGGTGGGCGGTGAGCAACAGCGCGCGCGCTGCCTCGTAAAGCTCCACGTCGGAGGCGTCGACATCAAAGGAGATCACGTTTGCCTGCAAACCGTTTGTGTCCGGGCGACTGACGTCCATGAGGGTTCCCACTTTCCGTTCCTGCTTACCGCTGTTCTTGCGTGCCTGTGTTCTGGCCTGGCTGTCTTCGTAACCGGCCGTGGTCGTAGCCGGCTGCGTTCGTGGCCGGCTGGGTGCTCTACCGGCCGATGAAGATGCCGTTCTTCTTCCGGGCGAGCAGGTAGAAGACGATGCTGAGCGCCGACAGGACAGCCACGTATACGGGGAAGATCCAGGAGGCGTTCATGGACTGGAGCCAGACCAGGAGGTAGGAGGCCGTGCCACCGAAGAGGGCGACGCCCAGGCCGTAGCCGAGCGCGGTGCCGGCACCGCGGCAACCCTTCGGCATCAGGGAGCTGGTGACCACGTTGTACAGGGTCATGTTCAGGACCAGCACAACCGAGCCGCCGAGGAGGACGGCCGCGAAGCCGGCGATGCCGGGCTTGACGTACATCAGCATCAGGAACACGGACGGAATGGCCAGCGCACGGGTGATCAGGAACCACTTGGACATTGACTTGCCGTCAGCGACCTTGCTGATGATGAGGCTGCCGACAACCAGCACGACGCCGAGGATGGTGGTGAGCGCGAAGACGGCGGTTGCGTCCTCCTTGAAGCCGGTGCGGGCCGCCGTGGGAAGGCCGGTGTTCCAGGCGTAGTTGTAGGCTTGCGCCGCGCCGACGACGAAGGTGATGGCCAGGACGCTGAGCCAGTGCTTGCGCACTCCACCCCAGACGGTCTTGGCGGAGTTGTTCGCCAGCTCTTCCGGCTTCATGGTTTCCGGAAGCGTCCGGCGAAGGTAGACAACGACGAAGCCGAAGGCTGCGCCGACGATGAACGGCACACGCCATCCCCAGTCGGCCATGACGGCCCCACCGAGCATCAGGGACGAGAGGTAGCTGACCAGCGAGGCGAGCAGGATGCCTGCGTTGACGTAGAAGGAGATGATGCCGGCGACAAAGCCCTCGCGTCCCTCGGGGACGAGTTCGACGGCGTGGGCGGTGGACAGCGGAGCTTCGACACCGGTGGAGATGCCCTGAACGATGCGGCAGATCAGCAGGATGACGCCGGCCGCGGGGCCAATCTGGTCATAGGTCGGCGACACGGCAATGATCAGGGTGGTGATCGCCATCATCATGATGGACCAGAGCATTACCCGCCGTCGTCCGATCCTGTCGGCGAAGGTGCCGAGCAGGATGCCGCCCAGCGGACGGAACGCGAAGCCGACGGCAAAGACTGCCAGCGCGCTCAGCGTCGCGGCAACGGGGTCCTGCGACGGGAAGAACTTGGGTCCGATGAAGGCCGACAGCAGGCCGAAGACCATCCAGTCGTACCATTCCAGGGTGTTTCCAAGTCCAAGGCCGAGCAGTCCCCGGCGGACTTCCGGAGATAGCCGGGACTTGCGGCCGGTCTCCAGGTCAGTCTTGACGACAGTGTCAGTCATGATTCCTTTTTCCTTCCCCCGCACTTTCGGGGTGCGTGAGGGTACGGATTGCCGGCGGGCACCCCTGTTGGGGTCGCCGGCAATCGAAACTATCGTTTGGCTTGGTCCGCGGGGCGGGACCGGCTCACCACATGGGAGGCGAGTTAGCCCAGATAGCTACGCATGCCTCTTCGTAGCGCTTGAATGCAAACGGGCCATCCAGCTCGGCAACAAGGAACTGGTCCCTGGTGACCGGCCAACATCGTGCTCTGCGGATGGCTTGGCAGATGTCACGGCAGCTTTGCTTAAGGAAAGGAACGTGTTCGCGGGTCGGATGCACCTTCCGCCAGAAGGCTGTGCGCCCTAACCTGTTTGAAGCGTTCTTCCCAAAAGTGTTGCGGCTCACACAACTATATTGAAGATCTTCACAGAGTCAATGGTTTTCGGAGAAGTCCCGTCCGCCCGCAGCAGGCCGGGCCCGGGCCGGATTACAAAGCCCCACGTCAGGCGCAGATTCGGCCCGGAACCGCAAAAATATTCAGCAAAACCTTGATTCGCTAAAAGTTTTCACTATAGTTATGTGTGTTAGCTCACCAAGAGAGAGTCGGAGCATGACCAACGAAATCGTCACGGGACATTCCCCCGCCGGCACAAGCGTCCTTCTTGCCACCGTCGGCAACAAGGTCCGCAACATGCGCAAGGACAAAGGGATGACCCTCGCGAAGCTCTCGGAAGTCACTGGCCTCAGCCCGGCGATCGTCAGCCAGATCGAACGCGGCCTGGCCAATCCCTCTTTCACCACCTTGGCGCAGCTGGCACACGGCCTGGACATTCCGGTGGGGAAGTTCTTCCTCGGACAGGAGGAAACCAGGTCCCCCGTGGTCCGCAAGGCCGAGCGGCGGAACCTCAAGGGCGTCACCAAGAAGTCCGTAGGTGAAGCAGTCTATGAACTGCTCACCCCGGACCTCAACGGTGCGCTGGAGGCCCAATGGATCGTGAGTCCGCCAGGCCACGACACCAGCGCCACTCCTTTCCGGCACAGCGGCGAGGAATTCGGCATCGTGCTCTCCGGCCGGAAGGACATCTTCCTGGACGGCGAGAAGTACACCCTGGAAGAAGGCGATTCGATCACCTTCTCCTCGGATACGCCCCACTGGTACAAGAACAGCTACGAAGAGGTCTGCGTAGCAATCTGGGTTAACGCACCTCACGCGTGGTGATCCGCCGGCCCTAGCCGCCGTCACCTTTCTCCGGTCCGGACGCCTCTTCTATACCGCGGTGTCCGCCGGAACCCCTCCAACAGCCTGCACCACGGCCCCGCAACGGGCCGCGATGCGTCATACCCTCTCCCGGGTCGATTTCGCGGTCAGCGTTGCCGCGTTACTGCCGGGCACCGTCTTCTACGTCACCGTCTTCTACGTCACCGGCACCGTTCCAACGGCACCCGTTCCCACGGCACGCCTCTAACGGCACTTCGGCCGAAACAGTAAGGATCCCCCATGAACCCGTCCACAGCCATGTCGTCGCTGGAACTCAGCACCACCACGGCGGACCTCACCGCCCCTGTCATCTCCCGCTCCGACGTCCTCGTCGTCGGCGGTGGCCCCGCAGGCGTGGCCGCAGCCGTCACCGCGGCCCGCTCGGGCGCCTCTGTCACGCTGCTGGAACGCTATTCCTCCCTGGGTGGCCTCGCCTCCGGCGGCATGGTCCTGGTGCTCGATGACATGATCAACGGCCAGGAAATCACGGTCACCGGCATCGTCTCCGAGTACGTCCAGCGGCTGCAGAAGCTGGGCCTGGCGATCGTCCCGCCGGCCGATGACCGCAAGACCTCCGAGGAACTGTGGAACAAGTGGGGCCGCTACGGCACCTTCGACTTCCACTCCCACACCACCCCCAAGCCGGTCTGCTACGCCGCAGCCTTCGACCCGGACGGCTGGAAGCGTGTCTCCAACGACCTCGTCCGCGAGGCCGGCGTCAACCTGCGCCTGCACTCCTGGTTCTCCCGCCCCATCGTGGACAACGGCGTCATGAAGGGCGTGATCTGCGAGACCAAGTCCGGCCCGCAGGCCTTCATGGCCGACATCGTCATCGATACCACCGGCGACATCGACGTCGCCTCCCGGGCCGGCGCCAGCTACGTCAAGGACAGCTACCTCACCACGCTCGTCTTCCGCCTGGGCAACGTCGACACCAACGCCGCGGAGGCCTTCGAACAGGCCAACCCGAAGGAAGCCCGCGCCATCAACCGCAAGATCAAGCGCCTCCTCGGCGGCGCCTGGGAACTGTGGTGGCTCAAGACCCCCATCGACGGCGTCGTCTGGTGCAACGCACCCCACATGACCGGCTTCGACGGCGTCGACCCGGCGGACATGACGGCCGCCGAGTTCGCCGCACGGGACCGCATCACCGAGGCCGTGGACTACGTCCGCGCCAACCTGCCCGGCTTCGAGAACTGCTACATGCTCGACGTCGCGTCCCAGATGGGCGTGCGCCAGACCCGCCTGCTCGAAGGCGAGTACGTCATGACCAAGGAAGATGTCACCTCCCGCCGCCACTTCGCCGACACCGTGGCCCGCGGCCGCGACTACTACTACCCGTTCCGCTCGCTGCTGCCCAAGGAAGTGGACCAGCTGCTCGTCGCCGGCCGGCACTACTCCGCCACCCCCGAGGCCCAGAAGATGTCCCGCGAGATCCCGCCCTGCATGGCCATGGGCCAGGCAGTCGGCGTCGCCGCCGCGCTGGCGATCCAGAACGGCACCCTCGTCCGCGACGTCTCCGCCCTGGACATCCAGCAGGGCATGCGCCGGCACGGCGCCGACCCGGGCGACGTCCCGTCGTCGAACGCCACCCTTGACGTGGACGCGGTGGTGGGGGCATGAGCACCGTCATCGACGACCTGCTGTCAGGCACGACGGCGGCAACCGCCGCCGCTGAGGCCGGCACCCCGCTCCCCCTGGACGGAATCAAGATCGTGGACTTCACCCAGGTGTTCATGGGCCCGTCCTGCACCCAGCTGCTGGGCGACTACGGCGCGGACATCATCAAGGTGGAACGCCCCGGCGCCGGAGACATCTCCCGCAACTCGTTCCCGGACAAGGACGGCCAGGACAACCCGATCTTCCTGTCCATCAACCGGAACAAGCGCAGCATCTCCGTGGACACCCGCACCGATGAGGGCAAAGCCGTCCTCCGCCGGCTGCTCGCCGACGCCGACGTCGTGGTCAGCAACTTCCGCTCCGGCGTCATGGAGCGGATGGGCTTCGGCTACGAGGACCTCAAGGAGCAGAACCCGGGCATCATCTGGGCCTCCGGCACCGGCTTCGGCCCCGAGGGCCCCTACTCGCACAAGGGCGGCCAGGACGCGATCGCCCAGGCCTACTCCGGCGTCATGTGGCGGCGCGAGTCCGATGACATGAAACCGGCCATCTACCCCACCACGCTGTGCGACTACATCACGGGCATGCACCTCATGCAGGGCATCCTGCTGGCACTGCGCACCCGCGAGTCCGCCGGCGTCGGGCAGAAGGTGGAGGTGACCATGTACGACTCCATGCTGCACCTGCAGATGCAGGAGGCCTGCATGCAGCTCAACCGCGGCTACGAGGTCAACTGGGGCGCCATGCCGCTCAGCGGCGTCTTTGAAACCACCGACGGCGCCGTCTGCATGGTGGGCGGCTTCACCCCGGACCCGCTGCTGCGCATTTCCGAGGCCCTGGGCCTGGACGAGGACCTCACGCTGCGGCCCGAGTTCGCCAACCTCGAACAGCAGTTCAAGCACAAGCCGGCACTGCAGGCGATCTTCCGCGAGCGCATAGCCACCAACACCACCGAATACTGGACCACCCGGCTCGAAGGCCAGGGGCTGCTCAACGCCCCGGTCCACACCCTGGAACAGACCCTGGCCGATGCGCAGACACACGCCAACAACATGATCGTCGAGGCCGAACACCCCGGCGTCGGCACCGTGAAGATGCTCAACGCACCCATCCGGCTCTCCGCCACCCCGCCCACCATCCGCCGGGTGGCCCCGCGCCTCGGCGAACACAACGTCGAGGTGCTGCTGGAGAACGGGTTCGACGCCGAGACCATCGAGCGCCTGCAGCAGCTGGGGGTCCTTCGGTGACCGCCGTTTCAGAAGCCGGGACGACCGCCTCGGTTCCCGCCGCCGTTGACCAGGTCACCCTGACCATCGAGAACCACGTCGCCACCGTGGTCATCGACCGCCAGCACGTGCTCAACGCCGTCGACGGCGGCGCGCAGGCCCGGCTCAACGAGATCTGGGACCAGCTCGAAGCCGATCCGGACGTCCGCGCCGTGGTCATCACCGGTGCCGGGACCCGGGCCTTCTGCGTCGGCGCGGACATGTCCGCCTCCGCCGTGGACAAGACCGGGCTCGAATACTGGGCGGGTCTGGACCCGAACGGGTTCGGCGGGCTCAGCCTGCGCACCACGCTGGACATCCCGGTGATCGCCCGGGTCAACGGTTATGCGCTCGGCGGCGGCATGGAGATCGTGCTCGGCGCGGACATCGTAATCGCCGCGGACACGGCCCGCTTCGGGCTGACGGAACCGCGCGTCGGGCGTCTGGCGCTCGACGGCGGCATCCACCAGCTGGTGCGCCGGATCTCATACACCCAGGCAATGGGCATGCTCCTGACCGGGCGGAAGGCCGAGGCCACCGAGATGCAGTCCATGGGCCTGGTCAATGAGGTGGTCCCCGCGGACCAGCTCGACGCCGCGGTACAGCGCTGGGTGGACCAGATCCTCGCCTGCGCCCCCACCTCGGTCCGGGCGGTCAAGCAGATGGTCACGCAGACCGCGCACCTGACCGCCGCCGAGGCCCGCGGCCTCCGGCTCCCCGCCCTCATGGCGGCGCTGGACAGCGAAGACTCCGCCGAGGGCGTCCGCGCCTTCCAGGAGAAGCGCGCCCCGCACTGGTCGGGACGCTAGCCGTTCCACGGCCCGATATTTAGCCGCTCGAAGAACAACAAGAGCTTAGAAGGAGAAACCAATGCGGGAGTCACTGACACCCGGCGTGTGGGGCGTCGTCGCCACACCGTTCCAGGGCAGCACCCTGGATGTCGACACGGACAGCCTGGCCGGGCTCGTGAGCTACTACGAGTCGATCGGCGCCACGGGACTCACGGTCCTGGGCGTGTTCGGCGAGGCCGCGGCCCTGACGGCGGCCGAGCGCAGCCTGGTCCTGGAAGTGGTCATGGAGGAAACGCGCCTGCCCCTCGTGGTGGGAGTGACTTCCCTCTTCACCGGCACGGCCGTCGATGAAATCCGTTCCATCCAGGCCGCCACCGGGGACCGGCTGTCGGCCGTCATGGTCCAGGCCAACTCCGCCACCCCCGGGGTGGTCATCGCGCACCTGAACGCCATCCACCACTCCACCGGCGCCAACGTGGTGCTGCAGGACTACCCGCTGGCCAGCGGCATCCACATCAGCACCGAGGCGCTCATTTCGGTGGTGCAGGCCTGCGGCTTCGTCACCGCGGTCAAGGCCGAGGCCCCGCCCACGTCCGTGGCGATCGGGCACCTGACCGCAGCCCTCGACGTCTCGGTCTTCGGCGGCCTCGGCGGCCAGGGGCTGCTGGACGAGCTCATGGCCGGCGCCGCGGGGGCGATGACCGGTTTCTCCTACCCGGAAGCGCTCATCGCCTGCGTGCAGGCCTGGCAGAAAGACGGCTACGAGGCCGCCCGCGATGCCCTGCTGCCCTACCTGCCGCTGATCAACTTCGAGCAGCAGGCGAAAATCGCGCTGGCGATCCGCAAGGAATGCCTGCACCAGCGCGGACTCATTGCCGACGCCGGCGTCCGGGCACCGGCCGCGGCGTTCCCGGAGGTTCTCCGGACCGGGCTGCGCACGCACCTGGCCGAGGCCGCCGAGGCCCTCGGCCAGAACCCGGCCGCCGTGCTGACCACGGCGGGGAGGAACTGATGGATTTCGGAATCAGCGGAAAGACCGCCTTTGTGGCCGCCTCGACCGGCGGCCTGGGCCTCGCCATCGCCCGGGCCCTCGCCGCCGAAGGCGTCCGGGTGGCCATCACCGGCCGGCGCGAAGTCCGCGCCAAGGAGATCGTGGCCGAACTGACGGACGCCTACGGACCGGGCGCCGTCGCCATCGAAGCGGACCTCAGCACCGCCGAAGGCGTGGCCGCAGCCGTCGAACAGACAGTCGCGGAACTCGGGCCCATCGACATCCTGGTCCTCAACGGTCCCGGGCCGAAGCCCGGCGCGGCCGCCACGCTCGGCGCGGACGACATCGCCGCGGCGTTCGAACAACTCGTCAAACCGCACCACGCCCTGGTCTCGCACATCCTGCCGGGCATGCGGGAACGGCGCTGGGGCCGGATCCTGGCCGTCGGGTCGAGCGGCGTCGTGGCACCACTGCCGAACCTGGCCGTGTCCAACACCGGCCGCGCGGCGCTGGCCGGCTACCTCAAGACCCTCGCCGCCGAGGTCGCCCTGGACGCCGTCACGGTCAACATGCTCCTTCCCGGACGCATCGCCACGGACCGGGTCGCGGAACTCGACCAGGCCGCCGCCAAACGGCGCGGCACCACGCCCGAGGAAATCCAGCTCGAATCCCGCAAGACCATCCCCGCCCGCCGCTACGGCGAACCCGAGGAATTCGGCGCCGCCGCGGCGTTCCTCTGCAGCGCCCCGGCCTCCTACATCACCGGCGTGGCACTGCGCTGCGACGGCGGCCTGATCCGCGGGCTCTAGCCACAAGCGCTGAACGCTCAGCACACACCCTGCTCCGACTCTCACGAAGGAACACCATGACTTCCACCGACACAGACACCTCAACCGCAACAGCCCGGGACCTCCTCACCGCCCGGCACCTGATCAACGGCGAATGGCTCGGCGGGGCGGACACCGAGCGGATGAACCCGGCCCGCCCGGGCGAGCTCGCCGCCCTCTCCCCCAGCGGCACCGCAGCCGACGTCGACGCCGCCATCACAGCCGCCGCCGCCGCGCAGCCAGCCTGGGCAGCACTGCCCGCCCCGTCGCGCGGCGCGATCCTGATGGCCGCCGGCAACCTGCTCCTGGAGCGCCAGACCGCCATCGCCGAGGACCTCGTCCGTGAAGAGGGCAAGACCCTCGCCGAGGCCAAGGGCGAGGTCAAGCGCGCCTCCGACGTGCTGCGTTTCTTCGGTTCCCTCGGCTGGGCCGCCACCGGCGAGGTGCTGCCCAGCGGCCTGCCGGACACCACCATCACCACCCGCCGCGAGGCTCTCGGCGTCGTCGGGCTCATCACGCCGTGGAACTTCCCCATCGCCATCCCGGCCTGGAAGTCCGCCCCTGCATTGATCAGCGGCAACGCCGTGGTCATCAAGCCGGCCGAGCTCACCCCGCTCTCCGCCACGCACCTGGCCCGCGCCCTGCAGGACGCCGGGCTGCCCGCCGGCGTGTTCAACGTGGTCCACGGCAAGGGCCGCGTGGTGGGCGACGCCCTGGCCCGCGATCCCCGCATCGCCGGGTTGTCCTTCACCGGCTCCACCAACGTCGGGCTCGGGCTGCAGGAGATCCTCAACGCCCGCCGCGCCCGGGTCCAGCTGGAAATGGGCGGCAAGAACGGCGTGCTGGTCCTGGACGACGCCGATCCCCGCAAGGCTGCCCAGGTGGTGGCGGCCGGCGCGTTCGGCCTCACCGGCCAGGCCTGCACCGCCACGTCCCGCGTCTACGTGACGCCCGGCATCCGCGAGGAATTCCTGGCGGCCCTCACCGAGGAAGCCGCGCAGTACACCGCCGGCGACGGCCTCGAGGCCGCAAGGATGGGCGCCGTGGTGAGCAGCCAGCAGTTGGAACAGAACCAGGCCGCGGTGCGCACCGCCGTCGAACGCGGCGCCACGCTGCTGCACGGCGAGTACGACGGCGGCACGGACGCCGGGTTCCTCTTCCCGGCCGCCATCCTCACGGACCTGCCCTTCGACGACGCCGCCGTGACCGAAGAGATCTTCGGACCCGTCGTGGCCGTCCTCGAGGTCCCGGACTACGAGGCCGGGCTCGCCGCGATCAACGACTCCCGCTACGGCCTGACCGCCGGGATCTGCACCGACTCCCTGGCGTTCTCCACGGACTTCGCCGCCCGCGCCCAGGCCGGCGTCATCAAGGTCAACCGTCCGACGGCGGGCCTGGACCTGAACGTGCCGTTCGGCGGCGTCAAGGACTCCTCCACCAACACGTTCCGCGAGCAGGGGAAGTCCGCACTGGACTTCTTCACGTGGGGCAAGACCGTCTACACGGGAGTGTAGCCAGCCATGACGTACGTGATCGCCCAGCCCTGTGTGGACGTCAAGGACAAGGCCTGCATCGACGAATGCCCGGTGGACTGCATCTATGAGGGTGAACGCTCGCTCTACATCCACCCGTCCGAATGCGTGGACTGCGGCGCCTGCGATCCCGTCTGCCCGGTCGAGGCGATCTACTACTCGGACGATGTCCCGGACGAGTGGGCCGACTACGTGCGCGCCAACGTGGAGTTCTTCGAGGAGCTGGGGTCGCCGCAGGGCGCCTCAGCCCTCGGAAACCTGCACCGCGACCACCCGGTGGTGGCGCGTGCGCCTCTAGGCGCACGCGCCGTCGGCTGAGCCCGTGACTGAACTGGCTGATGACCGGGGACAACCGTTCCCTACCCCTCCCTTTTCTCCCGTTGGAACGCCCTCACTGCTTCGCTCACTGTTGGGTAGAAATGTTCGGGAGAGAAGCGGGCGCCCATGCCGTACTGCAACAATCTGTCTTTGACCGGGTCTTTGAGCTCGGCGAACACCAGGTCCACGCCGTGCCGGTCCAGCCATTCGTCAAGCTGCACCAACTCGTCCAGTGCAGTCGTGTCGATTCCCGTCACTGGTTCTGCCGCCAGCACCACGCGTTCTATGCCGTCCCCCGCCTGGTCCAGTTCGTTGCGCACGAAGGACCCCAACAAGGCGCCGTTGCCGAAGAACAGCGGTGCGTCGAAGCGCAGGATCAACAGGCCGGGGATGCGTTCCCCTTCCGGATGACGGCTCACGTCGTGGTACCCCGGAACCCCGGGCACGTCCACCAGTTCAGCACGGTAGGGGTCCCAGGCCTGCCGTAGGAAGTCCAGAATTGCCAAGCCGATGGCAACGGCGATGCCCGGGAGGACGCCCAGTATGGTCACCCCCAGGAAGGCCGCGAGCATCACCAACGATTCACTGCGGCTCATGCCGATGAGCCGTCGCACACCGGCCGGGTCGGCTATTGCGGCGGCTGCGGCGATGACAATGGCTGCAAGGGTTGTGGCCGGCAGGAACTCGGTGACGCCAGGCGCCACAAGCATGAAGCCGAGCACCAGGACGGCGCCTACGGCCCCCGTGAGCTGGGATTTCGCCCCGGACTCGACTGCCACCGGCGTGCGGGACGTGCTGGCCGACACCGGGAAGCCACCGAGCAGCCCGGTGGCAGCGTTCGCCGCGCCCAAGGCTGCCATTTCGTGGTTGCCGGATACCCTGCCGTCCTCTGCGGCCGCCAGGGATTGTGCCAGGGTACCGGTATCAACGAAGACGATGAGGGCGATCGCGGCGGCGGCGGGCAACAGTGTCAGGACGTCGGCCCAGCCAATTCCGCCCAGGGCCGGTGCAGGGAGCCCCTGCGGGAGGGCACCTGTGACCGTCAAACGCTCTTGGAGTCCCAGCACGGCCACGGCGATGCAGGACACAACCACCGCAATGAGCACGCCCGGAACCTTCCATTTCAGCCGGCGGGGAACCCAGATGAGCGCCAGCGAGACCAAGCCGAGCAGTAGCGCCGTCAAATTGGTCTCGCCGGCAAGCACCTTCGGCACGGCGGCGATGAGTTTTTCCCAGGGTGTACCGCCTTCCACGGAGATCCCCAGGAGGGTGGGAAGCTGGGACACGGCCACCAGCAAGGCGATGCCGTTGAGATAGCCGAGCCGGATGGGCTTCGACAGCAGTCCAGTGACGATTCCCAACCTCAGCACTGAGCCGAGCAGCAAGATGCCGCCAATCAGTATGGCGAGGAGACCGGCCAGGGCCACGGATTTCTGCTCGTTATCCGCGGCCAAGGGAATCAATGCTGCCACGATCATCGGAGCGAGTGCGGAATCCGGGCCCAGCACCAGCACACGCGATGGCCCGACTGCCGCGTAGACAAGCAGGGGCACTACCGTCGCGTACAGGCCGGTCACCGGTGGAAGGCCGGCGGCCTGGGCGTACGCCATGCCAGCTGGGACCAAGATCGCGAAGAGCGCGGCGCCCGCCACCAAGTCGTGGCGCAGCCACTCGATCCTGTAGCCACGCAGGGCCGGCGGGACCGCCCAGAATGCAGTCCTTCCGGATCGGCGCATCTTCTGATCATGTCCCATCACGCCCCTGCTCGCCATCCATCATCGGGCGACCCCAGCCTTGCGCAGATAACTGTGAGCTGCCGGTTTGACTCTGGTGAATACTGACCCGGATGGGCCGCCAATCAGCTCGATCGCATGGCCGCGATTCACAGGCTAATCGGGCCGATCCGGGTGTCAGTCTTTTTTCAGTTTCTCGGCGAGCATCACGAGGATTCCGCTGGGACCTCGGAGGTAGGTGAGTTTGTAGACGTCACCGTAGGTCGCCACACCGCGTAGCGGACGGCATCCGTGCTTCGCAGCTACCTCAAGGGCCTTGTCGATGTCGTCAACCGAGAAGGCCACGCGGTGCATGCCGATGTCGTTGGGACGGGTTGGGTTCGACTCGATCGCTTTAGGATGGATGTACTCGAAGAGCTCAAGTCGACCATGACCGTCCGGGGTCTGGAGCATCGCAATCTTGGCGTGGTTGCCATCAAGTCCGACGGCAGTGTCGGTCCACTCGCCGCTGACGGTATCACGGCCGACGACGGTGAGACCGAGGTCGGTGAAAAAGGCGATTGTTGCTTCGAGGTCACGAACCGCAATACCGACGTTTTCAAGTTTGATGGCCATGCGTTGAAGCTACCAAGACGGACCGACTTGCTCCAGTGCCGGGCCGGATTATGGTCAGAGTGTCTTCGTAGTGAAGAGAGAATCGCCGTGGATTTCGTCAGGTTCTACTTGCCCGGTTTCGACAAATCCGAGTTTGGCCAGCACACGGCGTGACGCTGTGTTCCAGTCACGGACTGTAGCCCACAGGCGTCGGTAGCCCGACGCCTGCGCCCGCTGGAGGACGGTCCACGAGGCCTCGGTCGCAAACCCCTGGCGCCAGACTTCGCGGAGGAACTCGAACGCGAGTTCTGGCTCTCCAGCCCGTCCGTGCTCGTTGGGAATCAGCCCGCAGTAGCCGATGACCTGCCCCGAACTCTTTTGCTCTGCGGCCAGCAACCCAGGGAAGGGGTGTCGGCTATCACGACGGATCCGGTCCTCGATATCTTCCAGCGTGGGGTGACCATCGGGACTGATGCGACGATGCGGAGGGACGCGAGGATCGCGCTCGGTCCACAGCTCGCGCAGGACGGCGGCATCAGACACCCGCCATGGCCGCAGCAGCAGCCGATCCGTTTCGAAGACGACCTCGATCCGAGGTACTCGCGCATGGTCCACAGCGATAATTATGGATGATCGAAGGCTTTGAGCCCGCTGCGCCGGTTGCCCGCGATCTCGGAATGTCGCAAGCAACGTCGAATCCATACCCGTGACTTATGGCTCTGGTCGACTGATGTCTGCCTGAGGACCATCACAAGCATTAGGACTGTGCCTGGCTGGGGGCGTTTTCCTGCCCTGACTGCACTCCCGACCTGCAAGAAGGACCCTCATGCCGATGGTCTGGATCCGCGAAAAATCCCGCCGGTTCACGGCCGCAATCCTCGCCGTCGTGCTTACAGCCGCCCTCGGCGGCTGCGTCCCCGGGCCGAAACCGCCGGCGCCGGCGCCGCCCGATTCCGGCTACCGGGCCGTGCTCGAACAGTTCGGCAGGAGATTGCTCGACGAGGGCGCCCCGGCCGTCCTCATCCAGGTCCGCGTGGGCGGGGACGAGTGGTCCGCGGCCTACGGGGTCCGAAACCTGAACAGCCCGTCCCGGGCCGAGATAACGGACCCGGTGCACATCGGCGGGGTCACCAAGTCCATGGTGGCCGTCTGCGTGCTCAAACTGGCCGAGGAGGGCCGGCTGGAACTGGACGCGCCGGTCAGCACCTACCTGCCGGAGTTCAACAAGGTGATGCACCCGCCGGGACCGGTCACGGTCCGCCAGCTGCTGCAGCACCGCTCCGGCATGCCGTCGGTGGACGGGCCGTTGTTCGATCCGGCCACAGTGCGCGAAGCCCTGACCACCAAGGTGAGCCTGGCGGATCTACTGGCCATGGCGGGGCGGATCTCCTGGCAGGCGAAGCTGGCCCAGGGATTTGAATACTCCAACTCGAATTACATTGCCCTGGCACTGATCGTCGAGCGCCTCAGCGGCCGGCGGATCGGCGAGGTGATCAGCACCGACATCATCGAGCCGCTGGGTTTGAGTGAAACCTTGATGACGGCGGCCGGGCCGGCGCCGTCGTCCATGATCCACGGCTACATCGCGCTGGACCGCAAACAACTGGACGTCACCTATCCGGCCGCCCAGATCGACAACGCCGCGGGCGGCATGGTGTCCTCCGTGGCGGACGTGAATACGTTCTACCGCGCGCTGCTGCAGAACAAGCTGCTCAAGCCGGCGACGATCACGCAAATGGAGAGCCCGCTCTACGCCAGGTACGGACTCGGCGTGGTCCGCTGGAACGATCTGTGCACCAACGACTTCTACTACGGCCATCCCGGCGACGTGCCCGGCTACGGCACCATCACCATGACCAGCGCGGACGGAACCCGGCAGCTCACCATGGCCGTGGCCTACCCGCCGGAACCGCTCCCACGCGGGGACACCCACATTCTGCACCAAATGGAGTCCATCGCGGAGGACACCCTCAACGCCACGTGCATGACCGGGCCGACCGGGCCGCTCAACAATGCCGCAGGCAGTCCGGGCACTGCGACAATTGGCAGATGACAGCAATCATCCTCGTCTGGGACCCCGACGAATGGAACGATTGGACCTACCCGGCCGTGCTGGAAGAGGTCGCCGAAGCCGGCCGGCACCTGGCCAGCTGGGACGTCGGGACCTCTCTCGACAGCGGAGCCGGCAACGCGGCCGGCACGGACGCGTGGCTGGTGCTACAGGGCCGCCACGGACGCGGCCTGATCGGCCACGGCATCATCGTCGCGGAACGGCCGGCTCCCCGCGTCCAGGCACCGGACTCCGCGAGCGCCGCCCGGACCGGCGTACCGGCCGACTCGCCGCCCGGCGCACAGGCCGGCGCACAAGGCGCACCCCCGCTCTACATCCACGTGGACTTCGACGCCCTCCTGCCTGCCGGCGACCAGATCCCGACCGGGGTCCTCGCCGAGGCCGTGCCCGGCATCGACTGGGAAGCCCTTCACGGCCCCGCGCTGACCGTCGACCCCGCCGTCGAGCCCCTGCTCCGCGGCCTCTGGGGTGAGTTTGGCCCGGTACCGGCGGACCCCACCCAGCCCGTGCCCGGCACCATCCCGGCGGCGGCGGTCACCCGGGTCGAAGTAAACAAGTACGAACACAGTCCAGACGCCCGGCGGGTCTGCGTCGCCCACCACGGGACCAGCTGCGCCGCGTGCGGATTCTCGTTTGAAATCGCCTACGGCGAGATCGGCAAGGACTTCATCCCGGTCCACCACCTGGTCCCGGTGTCACAGCTGGGCAGCGGGTATGAACTGGACCCCATCACAGACCTCGTCCCGCTCTGCGCCAACTGCCATGCCATGGCGCACCACGGGGTACGGACCCCGCGCAGCGTCGCGGAGCTGCGCCGGATCATGGCAGCCGCCGGGTTCCTGACCGGACAGTCCGTGACCCCGGAGCAGCTCCAGGCCCAGCAGGACGCCCGGCGGATCCTGGAACAGCACTAACAGCCCTAACAGCCCTAACAGCAGGGGCAGCAGCAGCCGGCTCAGGCGGACCACACCTCGCGGAACTTGCCGCTCCGGTCCGGCCGGGGCGGCTCATCGCTAAAGCGGACGTCGACGCCGGCGGCGCCCTGGGCCGCGAAGAACGCACCCAGGCGCTCCCCCACCGCCGTCCGCACGGCCGTCGTCGCGGCATCCGGCCAGAGCTCGAGCCGCACGGTGAGCGAGCGCGGCCCGGTGCGGATCGCCTGGAACCGGCGGACGCCGGCGGTCTCCTCGATCACCGTGCCCAGCGCCAACGGCAGCACGGTGACCACATTCCCGTCCAACCCTGCACCGTCCACCACTGCCCCGTCCGGCACTGCACCGTCCAACCCTGGACCGTCCAACCTTGTGCCGTCCAACGTTGCCTTGTCGGCGGCAGCGAAGCTCAGCACGCCGCCGCTGCGGCCCTCGACCCGCAGCGTGGGAAACGGGCTGCCGCAGGCGCACGGGCCGGCAGCCAGCTGCACCCGGTCGCCCAGGTTGTACCGGATGAGTGGCTGGACCCGGTTGGCCAGGTTGGTGACCAGCACCGTGTGGGAGAGTTCGCCGGGCGGGACGGGCCGGAAGGCGTCGTCCACCGGTTCCACGATGTTCCAGTCCGCGTTGACGTGCAGCAGCCCTTGCCGGCAGCGGCTGGTCAGGGCGAGCGCCTCCGAGGCAAGGTATCGCTCAGTGACCCGGCAGCCGAGGGCCGCCTCGATCTCGGCCGCTGCGTGGGCTGCCAGGCTCTCTCCGGACGCGACCGCCAGGAGCGGATGAATCCGTAGCCGTCCCGCTTTCTGTTCGGCGGCCAGTTGCACCATGGCGCTCGGATACCCGTAAAGCACTGTCGGCTGGAAGTCGTTGAGGTCCGCCACGAGGTCCGGGAGCGGCCGGAGCACGGAGAATACGCGCACCCGGCGGGCGATGCGGGGGCTGCGCCGCCGCGCGGATTCGGTCAGCACGACGCCGGCAAAGTGGTCCCCGTCCGCGATCAGCGCCGCGGCCCGCAGTCCCCGGTGCAGGAAAGCCCGCGCCTCCTTGGCCGCCATCAGGGTCCGCCGTTCGCGGATCGGGCCCAGGAGAATGGCCACCAGCTGCGAGGTCCGGTCATGGACCAGGACCGCGGGTTCACCAGTGGACCCCGACGTCGTCACCACGAGGTACTGTCCGCGGTAGAGGCCGCCGATCCGCGACGGGTCATCGAGCAGGTCTTGCTTCAGCCCGGCGAGCGTGATGTGGGGATCGGTCACCCAGTCATCGAAGTTCTCCATGAGCTCGCGCTTGCCCACCGGAGGCAGCTCCCCTAAATACCTGCCCAGATCCTTGGCCCGGTCCGGGACCACGTCCGGGACCACGTCCGGGACGTCCCGGTACAGCCTGCGGAAGAAGGGCGAGGAGGACCGTGCGCACTCAACCAGCGCGGCGAGCCGGTCGCGCTGCCGGCGGGCGACCTCATCCTGGTTTGCCCTCCCCGCCCGCCAGATGTCCCACGCGATCCCGGCCGTCCGTGTCATCCCAAGAGGAGAGCCGCGCATCACCCATCACCCCTTCACGGGTCCGGTACCCCTGTCGTCCGCCGTTCCCCGCTCACTCAGGCAGGCGCGCTCGTCCGCCCTTCAACGCCCGCACCCTCTTCCACGCTGGCACGGCGGTGGAGGCTCCCAACAGGGGCTTTAGGCACCGGCGGGACTTGGGCGTATGCCCGGACATCGTCGAATTGCTGGACTCCCGGCCGGAAGCACCACAGACTGTGTACAACAGCTGGCTGGGCGGCGTGGGAATTCCTGCCTCCAGGCCGGCCGGGGACTACCAGCAGCATCGTTTGGGGCTTTGCTTAATTTCTTTTCCACCGCCGTGAAAGGACCTGGTTATGCCGGACTTGTCATTTTTGTATCCGCTCATTTCGATCATTCTGGGGGCGGTCGCCGTCGTCGGCGTCATCTGGGTGGCGACAAAACTGATGTGGAAAGTGGCGGAACCGAACGAGGCCCTCATCATCTCCGGGTTGACGCGCGGCACGCTGGAAACCCGTGAGGGGATGGACTTTAAGATCGTCACCGGCAAGGGGGCCCTGGTGCTGCCGGGCCTGCAGACGGTGCGGCCGCTGTCCCTGACGCTGAACGAAACCGAACTCAAGGTCTCCTGTGTGACCTCTCAGGGCATCCAGGTGATTGTCGACGGCGTGGTCATCTACAAGATCGGCGATGCCCCGCCGTTCATTGCCAACGCCGCGCGCCGGTTCCTGGGCCAGCAGCCCAAGATGGAAAGCCAGGTGTACAACGTCTTCGAAGGCCACCTGCGTTCGATCATCGGCAGCATGACGGTCGAGGAAATCATCCGCGAGCGCGACAAGCTGGCCTCCCAGGTCCGCAGCGCCAGCGGCGTGGAAATGGAGAAGCTGGGCCTCGTCGTCGACTCGCTGCAGATCAAGGACCTCCAGGACCCCACGGGCTACATCCAGAACATCGCCAAGCCGCACATTGCCATGGTCAAAATGGAGGCCCGCATCGCGGAGGCCACCCGGAACCGCGAGGCGGCGGAAAAGGAAGCGGAGGCCGAGGCCTTGATTGCCGATGCCCGGAGCTTGTCCGCCATCCGGCAGTCCGAGGCGCAGGCCAATGCCGAGCGCGCCAAGGCGAACGCGGCCCAGGCCGGGCCACTGGCCGACGCCACGGCGCGCCAGCAGGTGGTGGTCCAGGAAACCGAGGTGGCCAAGCTCGAGGCCGACCGGGAGGAACAAAAACTGCAGACCACCGTCCGCAAGCCCGCCGACGCGAGGGCCTACGCCAAGCGCACCGACGCGGAAGGCCAGAAATCCGCGGACATCAGCGCTGCCGAGGCGCTGGCCCGGCGCACCGAGCTCGAGGCCCAGGCCAACGCCCGGCGGACCGAGGTGCAGGCCCAGGCGAACGCGACGGCGGCAGCAGCCGCGGCCGGGGCCACCAAGGTCACCGGTGAGGCCGAGGCCGCCGCCACGAAGGCCCGCGGCGATGCCGCCGCCTCCGCCATCAAAGCCAAGGCGCTGGCAGAGGCAGATGGCATCAAGGCCCGCGCCGAAGCACTGGGCACCAACCAGGACGCCGTCATCTCCCAGCAGCTCGCCGAGAACATGCCGGCGATCGTGGCGGCGGCGGCCGAGCCGTTCGCGCACGTCGGCCAGATGACCGTTCTCAACGGCGGCGAAGGGGTCAACCGGATGATCGGCGGGATTTTGGCACAGGTGGGCGACTACCTCCCGGCGCTCTCCACGGCCCTCAAAAACACCCGGGATGGCGGCAAACGGCCGGCGAAGGCGCCTGAGGCGTAGGGGCGGGAATGCGCGCGGAGAGCCGGAGGACCTGATGTACTGGGATTCTGATGTACTGGGGTTCTGATGCATAAGGATGTTGACCGGAGCCTGACCGGAAAGATCGGCCGCGTCACCGGACGGATCGGCCCGGGCACCATCGGAGAGGTCATGCTGCCGGTGCGCGGCGGAACCAGTGCGTTCCACGCGCACCCCTTCGATAAGACCAGCGTTTTCGCCGTGGGCGAGCAGGTCCTGGTCATCTATTTTGAACCGCCGCAGACGGTGTTTGTGGACGAACTTCCGGATGTCCTCAAGGCCGATTGACCCTCTGGACGGTAAGAGGCGACGGGAGTATTCTGAAGTTCCGTAGCCTCTGGAGGTATTTCTGATGGAAGGCAACAAGCGTGCGCGTTGCGGTCCGGTTTCCGGCATCCGTGCCCGCTTCCCGGTCGGCAACTGGCCCGACCCGCTGTAGCTCGACTTTCGTCATGCCATCCGGCACCGCTGCTTCGTAGGGTTTGCGCCGT
This sequence comes from Arthrobacter sp. 01N444, assembly GCF_056399305.1. Taxonomy (NCBI): domain Bacteria; kingdom Bacillati; phylum Actinomycetota; class Actinomycetes; order Micrococcales; family Micrococcaceae; genus Arthrobacter; species Arthrobacter sp. 01N444. The sequence continues at coordinate 11,441 of NZ_JBFTRB010000007.1, read as the reverse complement.
GGACGCATGGCCGCACTGGAGTGCGCCCACTTGAGGGCGCCCGACTAGTTCCCTGCAACCGCCCGCCTTTCCGCGCGCCCTGTGGCGTTCCCTCCTGAGTTCGCCCACCTGTTAACCCACTCTTCCCCTCCCGGCAACGCCCGCTCCCCCGCACCGCAAACCGCCGCCCGCACCGTGGAGGGGTGAGGATCGCAATCGTCGCCGAATCATTCCTGCCGCTCATGAACGGGGTCACCCACTCCATCCTGCGCGTGCTGGAGCATCTGCACGAGCGCGGGGACGAGGTGCTGGTGATCGCACCGTCCACGCAGGACACGGATGTACCGGACGAGGTCTATGGCGCCCACGTCCTCCGGCTCCCCTCGGTCCCGCTGGCCGGCTACGCGAATCTGCGGCTGGCGATGGGCGGTGTGTATCGGGTCAAGCGAATCCTTGCCGACTACGCGCCCGACGTCGTGCACCTCGCGTCCCCGTTCGTGCTCGGCTGGCGGGCAGCGCAGGCCGCCCACCAGCTCGGCATCCCCACGGTCGCCATCTACCAGACCGAGGTGCCCGGCTATGCGCGCCGCTACGGCGTCCCCTTCCTGGAGAACTGGGCCTGGAACCGGGTGGACCAGATCCATCTGCTGGCCTCGCGCACCCTGGTCCCTTCCACGTTCGCGCTCAACCAGCTCCGCGGCCGCGGCATTCCGCGCGTGGACATGTGGCGGCGCGGCGTGGACACGCAGCGGTTCAACCCCGGGAAGCGCGACGCCGGCTGGCGGGCTGCCGTGGCGCCCGGCGGCGAGCGCCTCATCGGCTACGTGGGCCGGCTGGCGGCCGAGAAGCAGGTGGAGGATCTGGCGGTGCTGGCGGATGTTCCCGGGACCCGGCTGGTGATCATCGGCGACGGGCCCCAGCGGCCCGCCCTGGAAGCTGCCCTGCCGCAGGCGGTATTCACCGGTTTCCTCGGCGGCGACCACCTCGCCCGGGCCGTGGCCTCCTTTGATCTCTTCGTCCATCCCGGCGAGTTCGAGACATTTTGCCAGACCATCCAGGAGGCCATGGCGTCCGGGGTGCCGGTGGTGGCCACGGGCCGCGGCGGCCCGCTGGACCTCGTGGAGAACTCGCGGACCGGCTGGCTGTACGAGCCCGGCGACCTCGCCGGGTTCCGTGCCCGGGTGATGGACCTGATGGGCGACGACGCCAAGCGCCGAGCGTTCGCCGCGGCCGCGCACGCCTCGGTCCAGGGCCGGACGTGGTCCGTGCTCGGCGCCGAACTCGTTGGCCACTACAAGGCCGTGATTCGAGAGTCCCAAGTGGGCCGCTCCCCCCACGTTGCCCTGTCACTTAGGGCTGCCAAACCGGGGTTTTAAGCACCCTAGGTGATAGCGCAACTGGGCGGTAAGTCCTCCGCCGCGGGCACGGATTCGGCCCCGCCCACGTGTTGACACCCTCTTGACACCCAAGGGAGGCTTCCGGCGCCTATGATTTCCCGATGGGAGGGTTCTAAATGTCTCGTTGGTGGTCTCAGGTTCGCACGGCGGTAGCCGGGTGACGGCGTCGTCGTACCCGGAGGAAGCCCCCGGCACAGTCCCAACGACAGTCCCCCAGGAAGTATCCGCCGCGGTCCCGGGCTACGGGGACCTGGTGGAATCCAGCCCCGACGCCCTGCTGGTGGTGGCCGAGGACGGGACCATCAGGATGGTCAACACCGCCGCGGAGCGCATGTTCGGGTACGTTCGCGAGGAACTCGTGGGCTCGGACCACCGCATGCTCCTGGCCGAGGGGTTCCGGAACGGCCTCGAGCGGCTGTTCTTCAACCTCCGCCGCGGCGCCCACCCCGACGGCGACGCCGCTGCCGCCGAAACTGACACTGACACTGCCCCCGTGGAGGCTTACGGGGTGCGGCGGGACGGTACGGAGTTCCAGGCCGAGGTGGCCGGATCTATTTTCTTCACCGGTACAGGCGCCCGAGACGGGACGGGTAAAGGGACCGCGAGCATGATCGCCGCGGTCCGGGACACCTCGCACCGGCCGGAGAACGATGACAGCCTCCGCGAGGCCATGTCGCTGCTGAGCGCGACGCTCGAATCCACCGCCGACGGCATCCTGGTGGTCAGCAGCGACGGCGAGATCGCCGGTGTCAACAATCAGTTCGTCACCATGTGGGGCATCCCTCGGGAGATGCTGGCCACCGGGGAGGACGAGGCGGTCATGGCCTTCGTCCTGGACCAGTTGCAGGATCCGGCCCAGTTCGTCGAGAAGGTCGAGGCCCTCTACGCCGACCCCGCGGCGGAAAGCCACGACATCCTGGAATTCCGCGACGGCCGGACTTTTGAACGCTATTCCCGCCCGCAGAAAGTCGCGGACCAGGTGGTCGGACGCGTGTGGAGCTTCCGGGATGTGACCGCGGCCAAGGTGGCCCAGGACCGGATCACCCGGGCCATGGCCGACCTCGCCGCACAGTCCGCGCAGCTGACGGCGCTGGCGTTCCGGGACGGATTGACCGGACTGTCCAACCGCCAACTGTTCAACGACCGCCTCGCAAGCGCGCTGGCGGACCAGCACGGCGGCGCCGTCGACGTCCTGCTCCTTGACCTGGACGACTTCAAGGAAGTCAACGACATCCTGGGCCACCACGCCGGGGATCAGATGCTCATTGAGGTCGGCCGGCGCCTGCGCGCGTGCGTGCGCCCGAGCGACATCGTGGCCCGGCTGGGCGGCGACGAGTTCGTGGTGCTCCTGCTCGACTCGCTGGAGCCCGAGGCGGTCGCCGCCCGGATCGTCGACTCGCTGCGCGTCCCGGTGTGGATCGACGGCACCATGCTGCGGCCCAGCCTCAGCCTGGGGCTCGCCTCGATCGGCGAGTCCGCTGTGGACGCCTCCGAGCTCCTGCGCCGTGCCGACGTCGCGATGTACGCGGCGAAGACTGCCGGGAAGAACCGGTACATGCGCTTCAAGCCGGAGATGATGAAGGCCCTCGTGGACCGCAACGACCTCGAGGCCGGCCTGCGGCGCGCCGTGGACAGCGGACAGATCGCCGTCCACTACCAGCCGATCGTCTCCGCCGGCAGCGGGACCGTGACTAAGGTCGAGGCCCTGGCCCGCTGGGTGCGCGATGGCGCGCTCGTTCCGCCCAAGCATTTCATTCCGGCGGCGGAACGCAGCGGCCTCATTGTCGAGATCGGCACCGAGGTGCTGCTTCGCGGCTGCACGGAGCTCAAGCCCTGGCTGGACGAGGACTCCACCCGGTCCCTGGCCGTGAACGTCTCCGGTGTCCAGCTGCAGCACGGGGACTTCGCCGAGCTGGTCATGGCCGTGACGGAATCCTGTGGCGTGGACCCGCGCCAGCTGATCCTGGAGGTCACGGAGAGCGTCTTCTTCGAAGACGACTGCCACGTCATCCAGCAGCTCATGACCCTGCGTGCGGCCGGCGCCCAAGTGGCGCTGGACGACTTCGGCACCGGCTTCTCCTCCCTGGGACGCCTGCAGGGCCTGCCCGTGGACACGCTGAAGATCGACCAGTCGTTTGTGTCCATGATCAACACCGGCACCGAGCAGTTGCCCATCCTGAACGCCATGATCGGGATGGCCCACGGACTGGGGCTGACCGTCACCGCGGAGGGCGTGGAAACGGCCGCCCAGGCCCGCTACCTGATGAGCCTGCACTGCGATTCCCTGCAGGGTTTCCTGTTTTCAGGCCCCCAGCCGGAGGCCACGCTCCAGCCCGCGCTGGACCGGGCGGCCCTGGCCATCGCCGCGCTGCGGGGCGATCGGGTGCCCGGCAACCGGTGACCCGCAAAGTTCCATGGCCGAGGTGCTGGACACGGGGCCGAAGGACCCTATGATTCAGTGAAACGCAATGCTCCGGGCCCTCGGCCGGGAACATCATCGCTCTATGAACTTCCGTCGCTTGGGGGCCGGTATCGTCGTGGGAACTGGATTTGGTGAAGACCTGCTGGAGCAGGGTCCTGATGCGTTCCTGCTGCTGACCGCAGACGGGACCATCGCCTTCGTGAATTCGGCCGCGGAACGGCTGTTCGGATACCCCCGCGAGGAACTCCTCGGCGTTCAGCACACCATCCTGCTCTCGGAGGAAGCCCACAGCGGCTTCCTGCGGGTCTTCGGCCGGCTGGGACGCAAAAGCCCGGCCGGAAGCCGCCCGTTCGCGGCCGCCGGACTGCACCGCGACGGTTCGGACCTCGCGCTGGAGATCACATGCTCGCTGGTGAGCGTCGACGGCGGCACGGCCATGGCGGTAGCCGTCCGCGACGCCGAGCACCGCAACGACCCCGATTCCGGCCGCCGGCTGGCCCTCTCCCTCGTGGACGCCACGCTGGAATCGACGTCGGACGGTATCGTCGTGCTCTCCAGCGAAGGCCAAATTACCGGGATCAACGACCAGTTTCTGTTGCTGTGGGGCATGCCGCCGGAACTGATCGCGGCCGAGGACCCCGATGCGCTGGTGCGGTTCATCGCGGACCAGCTGGTGGATTCCGACTCCTTCCTGCAAAAGGTTGCAGCGCTCTACGCGGACAACCTGATGCAGAGCCATGACATCCTCGAGTTCGCCGACGGCCGCACCGTGGAGCTGTACTCGCGCCCGCAGAAGGTGGCGGACGCGATCGTGGGACGGATCTGGAACTTCCGGGACATCACCCCACGCCGGCGCGCCCAGGACCAGGCCCGCCGCGCCATGGACGAACTGGCCGAGCAGGCGGGCAAGCTCAAGGAGCTCGCGTTTCAGGACCCGCTTACCGGGCTGGCCAACCGGATGCTCTTCAACGAACGGGCCGCCGCGGCACTGCTGACCCCGGAACCGGTACACGTGCTGCTCCTGGACCTGGACGACTTCAAGGAAGTCAACGACGTCCTGGGACATCATGCCGGAGACGAGATGCTGGTCGAGATTTCGCGCCGGCTCCAGAACTGCGTGGGTCCGCACGGCACCGTCGCCCGGCTGGGCGGGGACGAGTTCGTGGTCCTGCTGGTCGGCTGCCGGGACGCCGACACCGTGGCCCAGCGCGTGGTCAGCACCCTGAACGCCCCCGTCTCCATCGAGGGAACGCTCATGCGGCCCGGCCTCAGTCTGGGCGTGGCATCGCGCGACGCCGGCACCGAGACGTCGTCGGAACTGCTCCGGCAGGCGGACCTGGCCATGTACGCGGCCAAGGAGGCCGGGAAGAACTGCTATGTGCACTTCCGGCCCGAGATGCTGGCCGCGCTGCTGGAGCGCACCCAGCTCACGGCCGGGCTGCGGCGGGCGGTGGAACTGGGGCAGATCACCGTGCACTACCAGCCCGTCATCTCCAGTGACAGGCTCGAGGTGGTGCAGTTCGAGGCCCTGGCCCGCTGGGAGTGGGACGGCGAGCTGATTCCGCCGGACGAGTTCATCGAGACCGCCGAACGCAGCGGCCTGATCCGGGAAATCGGGGCCGAGGTGCTCAGGCGCAGCTGCACCGAGCTCGCCCCGTGGCTCGGGGAGGACCCGTTCCGGAGCGTGGCCGTAAACGTCTCCGGCGTGCAGCTGCAGCACCGGGACTTCGCCGAGCGCGTCCTGGACATTGCGGCGTGGAGCGGCGTGGACCCGCGCCAGCTGGTCCTGGAGGTGACCGAGAGCGTGTTCTTCGACGCCCATTCCCACGTGATCGGCCAGCTCGAGACCCTTCGTGAGGCCGGCATCCGGGTGGCCCTGGACGACTTCGGGACCGGCTATTCCTCGCTGGGCCGCCTGCAGGACCTGCCGGTGGACGTGGTGAAGATCGACAAGTCCTTCGTGTCCATGCTGCAGACCGGCGTCGAAAAGCTGCCCATCCTCACCTCCATGATCCACATGGCCCGGAGCCTGGGGCTGAAGGTCACGGCCGAGGGCATCGAGACACCGGCCCAGGCACGCTATCTCATGGACCACGGCTGCGATGCCCTGCAGGGCTTCCTCTTCTCCCGCCCGGAACCCGGGGCGGCCAGGCACCGCGCGGTCCGGAACTCGGCGGCGGCCATCGCCGACCTCGAGGGCGTGCCGCTGCCCGGGTAGCAGGGGCCGTTCGACACATTTGATTGCGGCATGATGGCCATCCCGTCCGGGGAGCCCGCACCGCATATGATTCAGTCAGCGCAGTGCGCCTGCTCTCCGCAAGGTGCCCGCTATCCGTATTCATCGCCGGGGGGCTGTTAGACATCGTGGAAGCTGGTTTCGCACAACAACTGCTGGAGTACAGCCCGGACGCACTTTTGCTGGTCGCCGAGGACGGAGCCATTTCCTTCCTCAATGCGGCCGCGGAACGGCTCTTCGGCTACCCCCGGGCGCAGCTGCTCGGCGCGGACCACAGCATGCTCCTGGCCGAGGCCTCGCGGGAGGAATTCCACGGAGTCCTGGCCGGGCTGGCCAAGGCCGCACGCCCAGGCTCCCCGTCCCCCGGCTCCCCGTTCGCCGGCTCGGGCCGCCGCGCCGACGGCACGGTACTCCCCCTTGAAATCACGTGCTCGCTGGTCCCCGCTGCGGCCGGAGCAGCCGACGCCGGAACGTCCGTGGCCCTCTCGATCCGCGGCACCGCAGGGCGGAACCCGGGCGCCGGCAGCGCCGGGCGCACCCTCAGCGGCGACTTTGCCCGCCGTCGTACTTCCGGTGCAGCGGGAGCTTCACTTTCCGGAGGTCCAGCGGCTGCCGCTCCTGCGGCGTTTGCCGAGCACGACGACGAACTCAAGGCGGGCTCGCTCCGCGACCCCTTGACGGCGCTGCCCAACGGCCCCCTCTTCAACGAGCGGCTCGCCGCGGCCCTGCGCCGCCCGGATCCGGTGGACATCCTGCTGCTGAACCTCGATGACTTCAAGCACCTCAATGACGTGCTGGGACGCTCCGCGGCCGATGAACTGCTGGTGGAGGTGGCATCCAGGCTGCGCAACTGCGTACGCCCGCATGACACGGTGGCCCGGCTCGGCGGCGACGAGTTCGCGGTGCTGCTCACCGAATGCCTCAACGCGGACGCGGTGGCCAAGCGGATCGCCGAGTCCCTCTACGCCCCCCTGCGCGTCGGCGGCTCCATGGTCCGGCCCGGCGTCAGCATGGGCCTGGCGTCAAAGTCGGGGCAGACGCTGGACGGCGCGGAACTGCTGCGGCAGGCCGACGCCGCCATGACCGCCGCAAAGGCTGCCGGGAAGAACAACTGGATGCGGTTCCGGCCGGAGATGCTGAACACCGCGGCCCACAAGGCCGACGGCGATTCCGGGCTGCGGCGCGCCGTCGAACTGGGCCAGATCTCGGTGCACTACCAGCCCGTGGTCTCTCCCGGCATCGGTTCGGTGGTGCAGTTCGAGGCGTTCGCGCGGTGGGAACGGCACGGACGGCTGGTGCCGCCGAACCAGTTCCTGCCCGTCGCGGAGCAGAGCGGCCTGATCCGCGAGATCGGCGACGAGGTCCTGCGCCGTGCCTGCGCCGAGATCCGGCCCTGGCTGGCCGGCGATCCTGCCTACAGCGTCGCCGTGAACGTCTCGGGCCTGCAGTTCCAGCACCGGGACTTCGCCGCGGACGTGCTGGCGATTGCGGCGTCCACGGGCGTTGACCCGCGCCAGCTCACGCTTGAGCTGACGGAGAGCGTGTTCTTCGACGCTTCCTCGGACGTGCTGGGCCAGCTGCGGCAGCTGCGCGGCGCCGGCGTCCGGATTGCCATGGACGACTTCGGCACCGGGTATTCCACGCTCGGCCGGCTCCAGGAACTGCCCCTGGACAAGGTCAAGATCGACCGCTCCTTCGTGGCCATGATCAAGACCGGCCAGGAACAGCTCCCGTTCTTCGCCACCATGATCAGCGCAGCGCATGCCCTCGGCCTGAAAGTCACGGCGGAAGGCATCGAGACGCCCGCGCAGGCCAAATACCTGATGGACCGCGGCTGCGACTCCCTGCAGGGCTACCTGTTCGCCAAGCCGGCCCCCGCCAGCCACCTGGCCGGGACCATGGAGAGTGCCCTGAACGCCCTGGACAAGGTCGACGCCGCGCGGTAGGCAGGCGGGCCGGCTGACGTCAGGCCGGCCGCTGGCCGTCGGGGCGGGTCGCGTTATCGCCGCCATACTCCGCCACACTCCGCCATTGGACGCAAACGGCCGCTAAGCCTCATGGCTTAGCGGCCGTTCGTGGCACTTCGTTGGATCGTCCGGGCCTGCCCCAGGTATCAGAGTCCCGGCAGGCTCCCGGCCCTAGCGCTTTTCGCAGGCAATGCCGTCGTTGTCGCGGTCGAGGTCGTATTCGCCCCAGTGACGCGCACCGCCGTCGTTGTAGCTGTACAGGGTGTTGTCGACGCGGAACGTGGTGACCGGTTTTCCGGTCGTCTTGTCGCGCGCACCCTTGCGGCCGACGCCGTGCGGGTACACCTTGTTGAGCTCCGTGCAGTTCTTGTACGACTTCGGCGCCGGCGCGGCGGTTGCCGGCACGGCCGTGGCGCTCAGGACGACGGCGGTACCCGCCAAGGACGCGATAAGCAATTTCTTCAGGCGCACGTTTAAGAGCACTCCCCCAGGTAGAAGCCCTCGGCCGCGGATCGGCGAGGGGCAGGAAAATGCTAACCCACGAATTCGGCGTTTCCGGTCAGGCTCAGGCGCCGTGATCCGGGCCCTGGTCCAGCTTGTCGAGGTCTTGGGCCACCATCGTTTCGCTGCGCTGCCACAGGGCCTTGGCCAGGCCCGCGTCGTAGGCCTGCCTGTTGGCCTTCGAGAGCGTCCGCTTGGCGTAGTAAGCGCCGGAGATCCAGTCGTGGCCAGGGGTGGCGTTGGCGAGCCACACAAGGGTGTCCGCGCCCTGGTCAGGGGTCAGCATGAAGCGCTTGAGGAAGGACTTGTAGGCCAGGCGCATGGGGCTCGTGGAGTCGGCCGCGAAGTTGGTGGCCACGCCGCCGGGGTGGAACGCCGCCGTCGAGATCCCCTCGGTGTTGTAGCGGTTGTGGAGTTCGGCGGTGAAGAGGATGTTGGCGAGTTTGGCGTTGCCGTAGGCGCGGTTGGTGGAGTAGCTCTTGGCCGCGTCGAGGTCGTCGATGTCGAACTTGGCGAAGAGCGAATTCGCGACGCTTGAGGTGTTGATGACGGTGGCCTGGCTGGCGGTCAGCACCTCGATCAGCTCGGTGGTGAGCAGGAACGGGGCCAGGTGGTTGACCTGGAAGGTTTTCTCGTGGCCGTCCACGGTGAGCTCACGGGGACCCATGATGCCGCCGGCGTTGTTCGCCAGGACGTCGATCCGCGGGTACTTTTCCTTCAGCTGCGTGGCCAGGGTCCGCACCTGGGCAAGGTCGGCGAAGTCGCTGACAAAGAATTCCGCGCCGATTTCGTTCGCGATCGCCTCGGTCTTTTGCGCGGAACGCCCGACGACGACCACACGTTCCCCCTGCCGGGCGAAGGTCCGCGCGGCGGACGCGCCGATGCCGTCGCTGGCTCCGGTGATGACGATAGTGCGCTCGGGCATTGAGGTGTCCTTAGAACGAAGCGATGGGCTGGTCTTTTGGAATCCAGCCCCGTCGAATTCTAACGAGTGCAACTGGGAGTTCGTTCCGCCGGAGCCGGGAGCTTTCCGAGACTCTGCTGGGAATCCCCCGCAGCGCCTAGATGCGCAGCGGCGACCGGAAACTCAGGGCCGTGCCGGCGTTCTGCAACTTCAGGCCGATGGCCAGCATTTCTTCGGTGGTCCGGAGCAGCGAGTAGTGACTGTAGTTGCCCTGGATAACGGTGCCCGGGACCACGGATGGTGCCACCACGAAATTGGGCACCGGAGTATCTTCGTCAAAGAGCACGAATATCGCCGTGCGTCCCGCCCGGTAGCTTTGGCTGTTCAAGATGACCGGCAGCCATTGCGAGAGCCAGGTGTCGCCCGTCGCGACGCTGCAGTCATGCATGTCATTGCAAACGTTCGGCACCACCACGGAGAAATTCGGCAGAGTGTTGTTGGCGAGGTCGCCCGCCAGCTGCCCGGCGCTCACCGTGCCCAGGGGCACATTGTTGACAGCGCATGCCGCCCTGTCCCCCGTCCCTTGGTAGTAGATTTCGGGGTTGTGCCGCTCGGCATACAGGCCGGACGCGCTCAGCCGGCAATTCGACGGCATGTCCTCCATATAGCTCTTATAGGACTGGCCGGACGTACGCACCTGCCGGAAGATATTGTCGGCCGTAATAGGCGGCAGGCCCGCGGGGTTCGAATCAGAAGTGACTCCTTGTGTGCTACCGGAGGTCATGGCCAGATAGCTCGGCAATGAGGGCAGTCCCGTGCCGGCGTCACTCCAGGTGGTCACCGAGGCGCACTGGGTGGCCTTTGTACTCATGTACGGCGCGCTGGCGTTCCCGATGACCTGGGAATAGGTCTTGTTCTCAAAAAGCACCCACATGACGTGGTCGTACTTTGCCGGCGGGGCGGTCGCCGTGCCGCACGGGTTGTCGCCGGGGGGCGGCGGCGGCGGCGGGGGCGGCGGAGGAGGTGGCGGCGGCGTCGCGTTCGTGGTGACGGTCAGTCGGGGCCGTTGCGTGGTGACGGAAGTTTCCTTGGAACTGTAAATGACGCCGTCAGAGGATGTGTTGCTGATGCGGAACGAATACGTCCCGTCACCCTTAATCGCGCTGAAGAGATCGAACTCCACAAAGGTGTTATCGGCAACAGCGCCGCGCGAAGCCACAATCGGCGTTTCCGCAACGGGTGCGTTGTTGAAGGTGATCGTGTTCTCACTCCAAGAGTTATTGAGGACCCGTCGGACTTGGCCGCCCGAGTTGGATGGATCCGTAGCGAACAGCCGGAGCTTGGCGCCGGTCACGGTACTGCCGGCGGTGCCGGTGACCGTGAGCTTGAGGAAGATCATTTCGACCGGCGAATTATCAGCCTTGAGGCCCGTCGCCGTGCGGAAATTGATAGTGGGACTGTCACGCTTCACCACGGCATCAGCCGTGGTAGAAAAGGTCAAAGTGGCGGCTTCTGCGGGGCCGGCAATAAGGGAAATTGTGGCAGTCACCAGGAAGACAACTGACGCCAGGGAAATCCCTCGGCGCCCCACAAAGGACCGGGCAAACCGATGCCCCTTAGTTGCCTTCTTGCCCAAGGCGAATCCAGGATCTACGCGCATCGCGGGACTCCTATAAGGTCCGGTCGACGCACCCTGCGCCTTAGTGGTCCGTAGGAATTCAAACCCTAGCCGGTCAAATCCTGCCCCTCAATGCGCATGACCAAAATAGCTGGCCATCTAAAGGTATTCCCAAGGTTCCACCGGTTAGGGGAATTCCCAAGGTTTTCCATGGTTCTTAGGCATATGCCAGAACTGAACGCCTTGATTCACCAGGCGCTTTTTGGGTTAAATGCGGGAGGACCCCCACCTGGTGGTGGGGGTCCTCGACCGTTAATGGTGTTCCGGCGGTGACCTACTCTCCCACACCCTCCCGGGTGCAGTACCATCGGCGCTGTGGGTCTTAGCTTCCGGGTTCGGGATGGGACCGGGCGTTTT